>NZ_JBALLY010000121.1:0-28137 GCF_036963045.1 Bacillus sp. JJ864
TATATTTCGTGTTGAAAAATAAAAAAATTCATTAATAACTCTATTTTTCTATGTACCTTGATGAATTTAATTCGTATAATGGAAAAGTTGAATAAATTTAAAAATTAAACATAATTGAAAAATTAATAGCTACATTAGAATTACAAAAATAGGGGTTGGAGGATATGTACCGGCTTACAGAGCTAATTGATATTAAAGAAATACAGAAAATGGCAGAACAATTTTATTTTTTAACACATACTTCACATCAACTTCGTGATTGCAATGGAGAGATCATATTTAATTACGGCATACAATCCACTGACATACATACAAACATTCATGTCCCAATTATGATTAACGAACATAAGATTGGTGATTTCATCATCTTTTCTCCTCACAATCATATTGATTCTTGCACCATATATTTTAAATCTCTTGCAGCACTTATGACCAATTTAGGAATGAATAAATTACACGAACTACAGGAGAATCAATCGATACCTGCGGAAAATCTATATACTATTTTACAAAACATGCCTGTGATGGTTGATGCATTTACTGAAGAAGGTACTCTTGCGATATGGAATCGAGAATGCGAACTAGTAACAGGGTTTAGTGCAGCTGAAATTGTTAAAAATCCTCGCGCATTAGAGCTTCTTTATCCTGATGAAGTGTATCGGAATCAAATGCTACATGAATTTTCTATACGCGGTAAAAACTTTCGTGATTGGGAAATGACGCTTACTTGTAAAAATGGTGATAAGAAAACAATTATGTGGTCAAACCTATCAAAGGAATTTCCTGCTCCTGGATATAGCTACTGGGCAATTGGCGTGGATATTACACATCGAAAAAAGATTGAAGAGGAGCTCATTCAAAAATCCTCAGAGTTAGAATTAATTTTTAAAGCACTTCCAGATTTATGCTTTTTAACAAATTTTGATGGAACAATTGTTGATTATAAGGCTGGGTGTCCAGCAAAATTTTATGTGCCTATTGATGAATTTATGGGGAAAAAGTTTCAAGATGTTTTACCTTCTGATGTTGCCGATCAGTTACAAGAAGCAATTATAAAAGTACAACAAAATCATTCTATAGAAATTGTAGACTACTCTTTACCGATGCACGATAGTATGTATTATTTTGAAGCACGATGTTTACCGCTTTTAACAGATAAAATTATGATTATTGTTCGTGATATTACCGAACGAAGGAAAACAGCCGAACTATTAAATAAATCAGACACATTAGACGCGGTCAGTCAACTTGCCGCAGGTGTTGCACATGAAGTACGAAATCCTTTAACTGTCATTAAAGGGTTTATACAATTATTACAAATTCAAATGAAAAATGATACAGATTATTTTCCCTTGATGATTTCTGAAATTGAGCGTATTGAATCTATTATTCATGAGTTTTTATCGATTGCGAAACCTGAAATAACCTCTTTTGAAAACAAGAATCTTTATTTTATATTAGAAAATGTTGTGTCATTAATTAACACAAAAGCAATTATGACAAATATTCATATCACATTCCAACCAGATCCTAACTTCTTATATATTGATTGTTGCGAAAAACAGTTAAAGCAAGTATTTATAAACGTTTTACAAAATTCTATTGAAGCAATGCCAAGTGGAGGAAACATCATAATTACTGCTAAGAAAACAAGTGACAATGAGGTCATGATTTGTATTTCAGATGAGGGGATTGGTATTCCAGAAGAAAGAATTATAAAACTTGGAGAACCTTTTTATAGCACGAAAGAAAAAGGAACGGGTATTGGTTTAATGATTAGCTATAAAATTATTGAACGTCATCAAGGAAGAATCCATATAACGAGTAAGCTTGGAATAGGGACTTCAGTGAAAATCCACTTACCAATTTCACAAACTTCTTAATTGAAAAACAAACATTTATGAGAGGTCATACAGAGCATCTCCCTACCTCATGTAACGATAAAACATAGAGAAAAAATGAGTGCAGGTTACCTTTACATAGCTGAAACTCAAATGTTGAAAAATCAAAATGGATTTATACAAAAAATATGTTCGTTATGTTTATAAGCACATAGGAGTAAGAGAACTAGTCTTTGATTAGAAACATTCTTTTACTCTTTTTTCATTATATTTTATCTAGCAAATTAATTAAAAACTCTTCAATTTTTTATCCATGTCAAGATACTTAGTGATTTCCATCCTCCTTGCTTCTTTAAGAAGCGACTGTGCATTTTCTCATCTAATTTTAATCTTCCTTTCATTGTCTTTTCCATTTTTATGGTTAGAATATTAACAAATAATTACTTTACATAATTACAGAGAGAGGGGATCAAAATGTCAAGAGGCCTACTCAATCAATTTTTTCATGTGACCATAAAAATTATAGGGGCCTGTATTATTGCGTTTAGTGTTACAATGTTAGTGTTTGATTTTATGGTAGGAAATCAAATGGCATTAAAAGGATTGAATAAAAATCTTGGGTCCCTTGCAGAATACGGGGCAATTGCGGCTGGTTCCTTATGGTTAGTTCGTAATATTTGGTTATTTTTGCACAAAAAGAAAATGACTGTTGCCAAATATACAAAAGAACTTTATATGTTATTAAAGCAGTATCATACGTTTATCGGGTATGCAATTTTTGCTGTCGCTACTAGTCATGGGATCTATTTTTTATTAGTAGGTAGCCGTCATATGATTCGGATTTATAGTGGGATTTTCACTTTAATTGGATTAGTCCTTGTCGCTATAGCAGGTATACTATTACACAAACTGAAAGATAAGAAAAAATATATAGCGTATCGTAAAGCACATCAAATTGTGGCTATTATATTTGGAATTGGATTACTCGTTCACCTTGCTGTATAGGAGTGATAATATTGCAACGTATTTTAATTATTGAAGATGAAGAAAGTTTAGCGGAATTTTTAGAGTTAGAACTAAAATATGAAGGATATGCAGTAGATGTTGTATATGATGGAAGAAAAGGATTAAAAACAGCTCTTGAGCATAATTATGATATCATTCTTCTTGATTTAATGCTTCCTGGCCTTAACGGAATTGAAGTATGCCGCCGATTACGTGCAACAAAAGAAACACCTATTATTATGTTAACAGCTCGTGATAGTATCATGGATCGTGTAACCGGATTAGATAGCGGTGCAGATGATTATTTACCGAAGCCTTTTGCCATTGAAGAACTGTTAGCAAGAATGCGTGTAATTTTGAGACGAAATCAAAAAGAAGAGCATAAAAATAAACTTCTTTTAAGATTTAAAGATTTAGAACTCGATGTAGAGTCTCGAACTTTACAAAAAACAGAAGAGATAATTGAGTTAACAAATAAAGAATTCGAGTTGCTTATGATGTTTATGAAAAATATTAATCGCGTATTAACAAGAGACATGCTCTTAGATCAAGTCTGGGGATACAATGCAGTGGTAGAGACGAATATAGTAGACGTTTATGTACGTTATTTACGTAATAAATTGAATAGCCAAGACAAAGAAACGTATATACAAACTGTCAGAGGCGTAGGATATGTGATGCGATGATGAAGCAAATAAGAAATCGCATCCGAAATCTTCCTGTAAAATGGAAATTAACACTATGGTCCAGCACATTAATATTTGTTTTATTCTTTTTATATAATATTTTACAATATGTGATCATTGACCAATGGACGCTTGATTATGAAAAAAAACAAATTAACAGGCAAGTAACAGAAATAGAAGCTTATTTTAAGAATGAGAATACAAATTTTTCTGCAGATATGATTGAAAACAGTAAGGATTTTCTTGCAACTATAAATGATAAACATCAAATGATTCGAATTTTGGATGCAAAAGGAAAGGAACTTGTCTCTGTTTCACGTGACTTTAAACCGAATTTAGTTAAGTCAAAGCACGTCGATCGACCTGAAACTTCTATGAAAAGGCATCTTGAAGATAGAATATTTGTACAGCGCATGCCGATTACAACACGTACATTTACTGGCACAATTGAAGTTGCACAAAACTTTGAAGCTTTTGATCATTTAATGAAGCTTATTTTTCTTGTTATGATCGCTGCCGGTATAGGGGGATTGCTTCTTAGCTTTTTAGGCGGTACCATTCTTGCGAAGCAACTTCTATTAAGTGTGCAAGCTATTACAGATACGATGAACAAAATTAAGACAAATGGATTAAAAGAAAGGGTACCAATTCACGAAAACAATGATGAATTTGCCAAACTCGGATTGCTTTTTAATGAGCTAATGGACAATTTAGAAACATCCTTTATGCAACAAAAGCAATTCGTTGAAGATGCATCCCATGAATTACGCACACCACTTGCGATTATACAAGGACATCTCTCTATGTTAAACCGCTGGGGAAAAGATGACCCTGCTATATTACAAAAGTCGTTAGATTCCAGCTTAAAAGAAGTAGATCGTCTCAATAAGCTTGTGTCAGAGTTATTAGAATTATCCCGGGCAGAATCGGAACAAATGTATCCTCTTGCAGCCGAACCTGTACATGTAAATTCAGTAATAGAACAAGTTACGCAAAATTTCGAATTGCTGCATGCGAACTTTCACTTTGAGAGACAATTACACGCGAATCATGCATGTATTTCTATTCCCGCTTCTTATCTTGAACAAATTTTAGTTATTATACTAGATAATGCGATCAAATATACAAAAGAACATGAAAAATACATTTGCTTGCAAAGCGAGGTAGAAGGAGAGAAAATTAAGATTACCATTACAGATCGCGGAGTCGGAATACCAGAGTCTGATTTGCCGTATGTACTAAATCGTTTTTACCGAGTCGACAAAGCAAGAAGCCGAAAACAAGGCGGAAATGGATTAGGACTTTCCATCGCAAAGCGTCTTGTAGAAAAATACAATGGACGTATTATGATAGACAGCAAAGAACAAGAGGGAACGACAGTTACCTTATTGTTTTATTGTGTAAAAAGCGAGAAGTAGATTGCATACTTCTCGCTTTTATTTGTGGACTTATTATAAATTTTATCAGTACCGAAGAAAAATGAGAAAAAGATGAGAAAAAATTTAAGAACATTTCATGTTGCCAGTGTATACTGAGTAAATCAACGAAATAGGTAATTACGTACTGAATGTAAACAAGGAGAGGCTTATATGAATTACACAATATTCCACTGGATTAATAATTGGGCAGGATCCTCCGCTTTGTTAGACAAAGGGATGATATTTATTACAAGCAGCGCCCCATATGTTGCAATTATCTTGATACTTTCTTTATGGTTTAGCAATGGACAAAAAGAAACAGCTATTCGTAAACAATATACAGTTTTGTACACAGCCCTTTCTGTCTGTACAGCACTACTTGTAAATGTTTTGATTCATGCACTTTATTATCATCCACGACCATTTGTCACATATCATGTGCACAAATTAGTACCACACGCTGCTGATTCCTCGTTTGTAAGTGATCATGCTGTACTTGTATTTTCTATAGCATTTACAATGATTTTACGAGGAGAAGCTTGGGAAAATATCGCATTGTTTTGGGCTATACTAGTTGGTATTTCACGTATATATGTTGGCGTCCACTATCCAGCAGATATTATAGGCGGAGCTGTTTTATCTTTCATTACAAGTGCTTTAGTCGTTAAATATACAAACAAAGTAGAACCTTTGGCAAGTCTCATGTATCAAGTTTATGCTAAAATAACAAAACGAATTCCAATACTATCTAAGTACAATCATACAGCTTAAATTGTCTGCTGTTTATAAATACGCTATATACTACTTTTAGATTAGAACACAAAATATTGGTAACAATAATCATCATGAATATCAATTTAAAGGATGATATGATGATTTATATTTATACTGATTATGGCGGAACACATACAACTTCATTAGCGGCAGCGTATCATTTAAAAAAACTACCAACGGATCGGAAACTTACGAAAGACGAGATATTAAACGTTGATTATTTTAATAAACTAAAAACTTCCGATATGGGGAAAATTATTTTTCACGGACGAGATGAAAACGGCGATCCTGTTTATACAGTCGGTCATGGTGCATCTAAAGTTGTAGTTCCAGCTTTAAAAAATTTAAGTATACTATTACAAGATAAATATCAAAACCACGAAAAAATTGTGTTCTCTAACACATCACCAACTGTACCGTTTGCGATGACGATCGGTGGTTTATTTTCGAGAAGATTAAAAATTGATTTTATTGGTGTGCCATTATTAGTTTTCGGTGCAAAACAAGCCTGTGATAATATTATCAGGCTTGTAGAATATACAAAACAAGCTGGAAGATTAACAAATAAAGATGTTGTTGTATTAGAAAATGAAAACTTTAAATAGTTTAAGCGAAAAGGATGGCTAATTATATATTAACCATCCTTTTTGTTATAATATCTCAACTTTTTTTCGAATGACAATCTTATCAATATCATCTTCTTCATCACCAATATATAAACCACGTTCTCTCAAATACATTTCAAAATACAAATCTGCTTCAGAACGTTCATCGTATGGCTTTACAGATAAAACAAACCCTAATTTTTGTTGATCTTCCAAATTGACAGTAGAAATGTATGCTGGAATTTTATTACGTAAAAATAACTCTTTAACTGGAATAATCATGTCTTTCATTAACTTTGATAAAAGAGTCATTTCAAAATCAAAATTAAAACGATCAATGCTTGATAAATCTGCAAAAACAACACCAATAAAACCAGTGTTAAAAATTTCTTGATAATTTTCTTCTTCAATATTTCCGTTATAAAAGTTCTTTTCAATTAAATAATTTTTAAAATATGCAACACCTTCAGCTTCTTTAAAAGGTTTCGTCGAAAGAACAAACCCAATTTTCTTTTGTTTATGTAGATACACACACGATAAGTAAGCAGAAACATGATGTTCAGCGAAAAGAGAACTTGTTGCTTGTGCAAGACCATCTAATACATGATGCGCAATATGCAGTCGTTTACGAGAAAAGTAATATGATTTTTTTTGAAGTTCTAATGTATCGATAAACACAGAGCCAATAAAGCCTGTATTTGATATAGTCGGAGTATGCTTTTTTCTTCCTCTGCGTTTATTTTGAGCCAATGAAATCCATCCTTCCTAGTATCTATCCCAAAGGGGGATGAGACACAAAAGCGAACATTTGTTCTTGTATTCATATTGTACTATTTATTCGTTAAAAAGTAAATGTTTTATCCTCAAAAATAAACAAAAAAGATGCCTTAAAAAGGCATCTTAATAAAGAATAGGGAAGAGAACTTCCCCATAATATTATGTATATTTATATTAAGAAATAGATGTAATTTCTTCAGCATCTTCGACATCTAAATGGCAATCCATTGTACGTACTTCTTGATCTTCATGGCTTCCAAAATAAATAGTAATGTTCATATGTATCGCTCCTTTATTTTAGGAATACCTAAAATAATCATTTATTGTTTTTTATTATATACTACTTTACACGTTCCTACAATCTTATCATGATTTCCAAAAACGTTTCTTTAATATTAAGAAAATTGTTATAATAAACCTATCTATATTGAAGGAGGAAATAACATGCAAAAAACACTAAAAACATTTTCAAGCGTAGGAAGAGGAGTGAATATCGACTAACGTAATATAACACTCCTGCTTCCTAAATCCATTATGAAAAATGAATAACGGAAAGTAGGAGAACAATTGAAGAAACAAACAATCGCAACGCATAATATTTCGATTTTATTTTGGGTACAATTTTTTGGAACGATTATCTTTTTACAGCCCGTAATGACGCTTTTTTATATGGAAAAAGGCTTAACGGCAGCAAATATATTTATTGTCATGATGTGTTGGAGCGTGGCAGTACTTATTGGGGAAATCCCAGCAGGTGTTTATGCTGATCAATTCGGTGCAAAATTATCATTTTTGACAGGATCTATCATAAAAACTGTCAGCATTTCTATCTTATTATTTGCAGATAATCTATGGTTATTTTGTGTATACAGTTTATTGAACGGTTTGTCAGTTACATTTTTCTCCGGTGCAGATGAAGCGCTAATTTATGAATCGTTAAAAGAAAACAATGAGCAACATTTAATGGATCAAGCAATGGGGAAAATCCAATCAGCAGGCTTTATTTCCATGTTAATCGCTGTCATTTTCGGTTCGTATTTCGCTAAAGACTTACGAGAAGAACAATTTACACTTTTAATTGTTCTTGGAATAGTTTTCCATTTGGTAGAACTTGCTTTACTATTTTTCATCAAGAGCCCAAAGAAACTATCATCTTACCGAGAAGAATCTTTTTCACAAATAATTGAAGGAATACGGGTTATTCGTAAAGCGCCAAAACTACTTATTATGTTTTTAAACGTCTCGCTTGTGTTTATTCCAGCAAGTGCAGTATATGACGCTTTTAACCAACCGTTGTTTACGAACGCAGGCCTTCCTGTATTTGCGATTGGCATTATGTATGCTTTAGCTGCTATCCTTGGATACTTTTCTTCGATATCAATCGGATGGCTTACTAGTAGATTCTCACGTACAATGTTAATGAATGTAACAGGTGGGTTAGCTGTTAGTGGTTTACTATTATCAACATTTTTTGGAGATACATTGTGGGTTGTATTAGGAGCTTTCTTTATTTTACGGTTCGTACGTGCAATTCGATATCCGATATACTCGCAGCTTAGTAATGATATGATCCCGTCTCATGTACGTGCAACAACGATTTCGTTATTGTCTGTTTTAGATTCGATATTAGATCTTATTATTTTCGGAACACTATCATTCGTCGCTGTTAAATCAATGCCATTTGTTTTTGCAGCTTGTGCATGTATTGCCTGTATCGGAACGTTTTTACCGATCAAAAAAGTTGAAGTAAGCGTTACAGTGCAGCGTAGAATGAACCAGAATATAGAATAAAAATTACCCCCAAAGTATTCTATAAGCTTTGGGGGACCTTATGTTTATAACGGTAGGTAATAGAATACTTTGAAATAAACGGAGGTCACTAACATGTTACATATAGAGAAAGCAAAACTTGATGATTTACAATGGGTTAATTTTCAATACGAAAAGGTTGATTTTGTACCATCACATTTAGAAAATGAAAAGATTGCAATTGCATATTTTAATAGTCAAAGAGCCGGCTTAGGAAGATTAGTAAAAATTGATGAAAGTAGCTTTGAAATGGGTGGAATATATACGTTAGAAGACTATAGAGGAAAGAAAATAGCTGATAGCATCGTTGCATTTCTAATTAATGAAGCTCGGAAACTTCAAATTCAAAATGTATATTGCATTCCATTTGAACATTTAAAACCTTTTTATAGTAAACATGGATTTCAAGAAGTAGTAGATTTAACTGCGGTTCCTATACAGATTAAAGATAAATATAATTGGTGCTTAGGGCAATATGATATAAAAACATTGTTAATGAAATTATAAATTTGAAAACACACATAGAGTGTGTTTTTTCTTTTTATAAAAGCTAGAAGAGCATACGTGAAATTACATAATTCTAAATTAGGCATTTGAACAAGTCACAATACCTAATTTTAGGTCATACTTTGTTGGGGAGTGCAATTCGAAATGGTCTATCGTCCCTTTTGTTACAAGTCGTTTTTTGTTATGACTTGCAAAGTATATACATGGAGGTTATGAAATGAATAATTTTCAACAAGAACTTCAAACGTTAAATTTAAATGATTATCAGACTGGAAATGTTGTGTACTGGGATAGTCAAACTCCTTCTCCATACTATATTGAAGAAGACTATACTCGTCGTTGCGGCGGTTGTGGCCGCTGCGGTGGTTGTGGTGGTCGTTGTGGAGGGTTCGGACGTTGCGGCGGATTCCGTTGCTTTGGATGCTTTGGATGCGTTGGCTGTGGCGGTTGTGGTGGTTGCGGAGGATGTGGTGGCGGCGGATTCTGGTGGGACGGAATATGGATTATTTAATCCCAATTTTTTAATTGAAACTTTACTTAAAGAAAAGCGTTTCTACATGATTTTTATTGTAGAGACACTTTTCTTTAAGTATAATCAACCACTCTTCTTTTTTTCCGTTTGACATAAGAAAAAATAGGATACATAAAATTGTTATGATGACAGTTTAATGCAATGAACAGTGAAGGAGGAGTACAATGACAAAATTAAACTCTTCTACGCGTTTGAAAATGAAACGAGATACTTTTTTTTTCTTTAATCCAAAAGGAGAAGTGTATTTTAGAAATAATGCCAGTTCATTCCGTATGGAAGGAAAATCAATCAATCAATGGATTGAAAAACTGGTGCCGATGTTTAATGGGGAAAATACATTAGGGAATTTGACAGATGGCTTACCTGAGCTATATCGAAAGCGAGTATTTGAAATAGCAGCAATACTGTACCAAAATGAATTTGCAACAGACATAAGTCAAGATCATCCACACCAATTGTCAGAACATATTCTTAAAAAATACGCATCTCAAATTGAATTTTTAGATAACCTCGGCGTTTCAGGTGCATATCGTTTTCAATCTTATCGCCAAACGAAAGTATTAGTTGTTGGTTCTGGTTCTTTTTTTGTTTCCCTAGTTTCTGCGTTACTTGAATCGGGATTACCACAATTCCAGATGCTAATTATTGATTCCGTTCAAACTAATAAAAGAAGATTAAAAGAATTAATAGCACATGCACAAAAAACAGATCCTGAAGTGGCGATTGAAGAAATTTTTTTGCAAAAAGAAAAAAGAAATGGTTTGAAAGATGCAGTGCAGCCATTTCAGGCGATTTTGTATATATCACAAGGAGAAGACATAGAGGAATTAAAAATTCTTCATGCTATTTGTAAAGAAGAAAAAAAGATTTTCATCCCTGCCATATCTAAGCAAGGAGTCGGATTAGCTGGGCCACTCGTACACCCAGAAAATGATGCTTGCTGGGAATCAGCTTGGCGACGTTTACACAAGTCTGCATTTTCTAAAACTTCAGGGGAACACACTTTTTCTTCTACAACGGAAGCAATGTTAGCAAATGTAATTGTATTTGAACTGTTCAAAAAGGTTACAGATATAACGAAACATACGCAAACAAATCAATTTTTTCTGTTAAATTCCGAAACGTTAGAAGGAAACTGGCATTCCTTTTTACCTCATCCCTTAGTAACTGAGAAGATGGAAATCAGATGGGTTCAAGATTTCCATACGAGAAACAAACAGAGATCAAGTGAAAATGAATGGAATGAATCTACTCTGAATTTGAATTCCCTTGTATCAAAAGAAGCAGGGATTTTTCATATTTGGGAAGCAGGTGACTTAAAACAGCTGCCATTGGCTCAATGTCGCATTCAAACAGTTGATCCGCTGTCAGAAGGCCCTGCTGAATTATTGCCAGATATGATTTGTACAGGTTTGACCCATATGGAAGCAAGGTATGAAGCTGGATTAGCCGGAGTTGAGACCTATATATCGCGAATTGCTAGTTCAATGCTTTCTAAACATGAGCAATTTATAGGATTTGGAGCCGGGGATACGATTGCAGAATGTGTGTCTAGGGGATTACAAAAATGTTTGGATGAAGAATTTCGTAAGAGACAAATAAAACAAAAAATTTCTGTTTCCACGCTAAAATTAGATGAAGTAGAGGATGAACGCTGCAGCTTTTATTTGCAAGCACTTACTACAATGCAAGGAACACCTACAATCGCTTTAGGAGAGGCTATTTTTAACTTCCCTGTTATTTGGATTAATACGAATAATCGCTGGTACGGAAGTGTAGGGTTGAATAAAACAATAGCGTTACGCAAAGCATTACAACAGGCACTTACAGAAGCACAAAATTGTGATGATTGCCCCGCATCACAAGCACTAGAGACTTCATCAATTTTATTACAAAATAAACTGCCATTACATTTCGCTATTTCTTCTTGTGAAAACATGACACAAGAAGAAATATTACAATCTGCTGAACAGACATTAAAACAAGATGGAATGCGGCTTTACGTATTTGAAATATCGCTAGAAGAAGTCTGGAAGGAGGAGCTGGCAGGACTATTTGGAGTATTACTGGGAGAGGAGGAATCCCAGTGAACGCTTCCATTTTAATAATTGGAGAGGGACTATTGGCAAATCGTGTATATGAAGAATTATCTGCGCAATATGAAATCAATCAACACACGGATTTTGATTTGAAAATACCAGTAACAACCGATTTAGTTCTCGTTTTACATGATACTTGGAATCCTTCTTTTCATAAACAGGCAGAAAGTGTGCTTCAATTAACGAATATCCCATGGCTGCGAGCCTTCGTTTCATTTGGAGAAGGAATAATCGGTCCGCTAGTTCGTCCCGGCACACCAGGATGTTCCCAATGCGCAGATATTCGCCGTACTTTTGCAGGAAATGATTCAAAAGAGATGTGGGAATTATTGCAGATCCTAACAACAAAAAAGGAAATACCCCGAGACATATGGGCATCAAGTAACGGGTTATTACAGATGACACATCTTCTACTAGAAGAAGTGCAGTCCATTTTACAAGATAATCATACACGATTAGAAGAGCATATGTTTTTCGTTAATTTACAAACATTGAAAAGCTCCTATCATTTTTTTCTACCTCATCCTTTATGCTCAAATTGTAGCCAAATGCCTAATGATTCATCACATTCAGCCAAAATTTCATTGCAATCAAGCCCAAAGGTTAACCTAGATAATTATCGTTGTCGTTCAATATCTGAACTAAGTAAAGTACTAGTTAAAGATTATCTAGACTATGAGACTGGGTTTTTAAATGATAAAATGTATGATCTTACGCCTCCATTTGCTGATGTAAGTGTGAACCTTCCGTTTCTCTTCGGAAATGAACCGACGGCTGGACGGACTCATTCATATGCAACGAGTGAATTAACTGCTATTTTAGAAGGATTAGAGCGATATTGCGGTCTAGAGCCCAGGGGGAAACATACAGTCATTCAAGACACATTTCGTAATTTAGCTCATCAAGCACTTAATCCTCTTGAAGTGGGTGTACATGCAAACGAACAATATTTACAACCTAATTTCCCATTTAAACCGTTTCATCCAGATCGTCCAATGAATTGGGTATGGGGTTATTCATTTTTACAAGAACGTCCAATTTTAGTTCCAGAACTACTCGCATATTATAGCTTAGGTAGTAATGAGGGTTTTGTTTATGAGACTTCCAATGGTTGCGCATTGGGCGGCAGTTTAGAGGAAGCGATTTTTTATGGCATTTTAGAAGTGATTGAACGTGACTCATTTTTGTTAACTTGGTATGCAAAGCTTTCCCTCCCGCGTCTTGATCTTTCTTCTGGCGCTGATCAAGAGTTGCAGTTGATGGTCGAACGTGTGCGTGCAGTAGGGGGATATGATATACACTTGTATAATTCGACAATGGAACACGGAATTCCAAGCATTTGGGCATTGGCAAAAAACAGGAAAGAGAAGGGGATGAATATTCTCTGTGCAGCTGGAGCACATTTAGATCCGGTACGAGGGGTGAAAAGTGCAATATTTGAATTAGCTGGCATGATGTTAACACTTGATAAGAAACTTGAGGCGAATCACAAGAAATATGTACAGATGTTCCACAATCCTTCTCTCGTGAAGCAAATGCATGACCATCCTATGGTATGTGCTTTGCCAGAAGCAGAAGAACGATTTCAGTTTTTGCTAGATAATAATCGACCGTTACAAACATTTACCGAGGCATTCAAGCAGAAAACGAGACATGAGGATTTGACAGATGATTTAAGAAAAATGCTTCAGATGTTGCACCAGTTAAACCTCGATGTGATTGTGGTAGATCAGACTACACCAGAAATAATGCGAAATGGATTACATTGTGTGAAAGTACTCATTCCAGGAATGTTGCCAATGACATTTGGGCATCATCTTACGCGCTTAACAGGTTTAGAGAGAGTGTTACACGTGCCAATGAAACTTGGGTATACGAAGCATTCGCTAGCGTTTGAACAACTCAATCCACATCCGCATCCGTTTGCGTAAGTAATGATTAGGAGGGAGAAGGGTGAGTTTAGAGACATTTTTGAACAATTTACATGTTAATGACGAAGCAACCTCCTCGACTTGGGAGGTTGACTGGGAAGACGGGCCACTTCCCTACAAGCTTTATCGGGACTTACCGGGAATTCCGTTATCTTCTGAAGTTACATTAACACTTGAAAATTTCGAAGTATCAACAGAACCGAATCTTCGCGAAATCGGTCATTTTCTTTGGTACGTATTTGGGCTTACTCAATTCAGTCAGTCAACCTTACCATCACCAGAAATAAATGTTATGCAGTCGTATCGGAGATTTGTTCCCTCGGGCGGAGGCTTATATCCAAATGAATTGTATATATATTTAAAGATGGAAAATGTGCCTGTTGGGATTTACCACTACGATGTAGCACATCACCGCTTAGTATTATTAAGAGAAGGGAATTTTGATTCATATGTAGCCCGAACTCTTGGGAATAGCTGTGACACATCCGCTTGTTTCGGTGTTATTTTTGTATCGACAATGTTTTGGAAAAATTTCTTTAAATACCATAACTTTTCTTATCGTCTGCAAGGATTAGATGCAGGTGTGTTAATCGGACAATTGCTAGAAGTAGCAAAACGATTTCAGTTCACACCAAGTGTGCATTTTCAATTTCTAGACCGGGCCATCAATCATTTACTCGGGTTATCGGAACAAGAGGAGAGTGTATATGCAGTTATCCCTCTATCGGTCAATTCTGTAGCACCACAGTTCAATAAAGAAAATGATGCTATGAATAAAGAAGTCTCTGCTACTCAATTATGTGATGAATTACCAATTATTCATCACAATCACTATGTCAAATCTCGAAAGATTGCACAGTATCCCATGCTGATTCAAATGAATGAAGCATCTATGCTTGCATCTACACGATCGTTTCAAAAAATCAAGAGTGAAACGAATAGAATGCGTGATGGGCAAGCGTTAGTTCTTCCCCGTATAAAGCGAATGTCGTACGACTTAACAGCTGCTTGCCAAAATCGATTTTCACCGGAAATGGATTTTACATTTCGGAAAATGAGTCAAGATCAATTGACTACGTTACTGCATGAAGCAACTGCTTCTTTTGCCTATCAAAACGATTTAGATACAAAGCATGAAGAACTCGTATCCCGTGTTTCCTTATACGTATGTTTATTTGGTGTTGAAGGGATCCCAAACGGCGCTTATCATTATGACAGCGATGCTCATGCATTACGACAAGTACATCTTGGAGATCATCGCTTCTTACTGCAAAGCGGTATGACATTCCACAATGTGAACCTCTTCCAAGTACCGCTTTGTCTACATGTAGTAGGGGATAAAAATCATCTTAAAACAGAACTTGGATATAGAGGATACCGCATTCAACAGATGGAAGCGGGCATCCTTGTACAAAAATTATTGTTAGCGGCTTCTGCTATAGAACTCGGAGGGCACCCGCTTCTTGGATTCGATGTCAATTTGTGTGATGAAATTTACAAGCTAGGTTCAGAAGAAAAAACGAGTCTTATCCAAATTCCAATCGGCTTTTATCGGCAACGTCCTTGGTTGAAAGGAAGTTTGCATAGTTAAAAAACGTTACTTATATGGAATATGAAAAAGCTTGGATTCGAATGAATTCAAGCTTTTTCATGTAGTAAACACTCTTAACAAAACGCAAATCGGTGAAGGTTATAGACTTAAAGATGACGCTCCTAAGTTAGTAGTTGATTTCTTCATAAAAAAAGAAGCAAATTAAACTAATTAAAAAAATATATAAAGGTACATTTTATTAACCTGCTACTCCTTTTCTTTTATTCGCTATTGTTATCGAAATTAAAGCAAATATCATTAGCGTTATGGAGATAACCCCATAAGCAGCACCTTCAAACCCTCTCACTTCAAAAAAGCCTCTATAAAACAGGTACAATGCAGCTAATGTTCCTACAATACCCGGAGCGTTTTTTAGAGTTCTAGAATCTGTTCTTTTTCTTAGAAAAACAGTTAACAATATTACAATTGAACCTACTAATACTCCCAATCCAACCGGAGCAAAAATCATAATTTTCTCCGCCACCTTAATTAACCTTATTTTAATACATATTCGGAAATAAAAGGGATTACAACTATAGAGGAGATGGGCAAAAACAACTGATTAGGAACTACTATAAAGAATAAAAAGGACGAATCGCAATGTATAAAAAAGGAGCTAACTTTAAATTATGAACAATTTGTTTCAAAACTATTATATTACTTGTACAGCTTTTTATGAAACTATAGTATAGGTATAAGACTTTTTTAAATTAATTATTAATATTCAAGGGAGCGGATGAAAGCGGTTGCGACGTTTCTTTAAATTGTTAGCAGTCATTATAAATCTTGACCTATTAAGGGTTCTATTAGGAGGAGCATTAGTTACGAAAACAAGGGGATCGGTAAATCCTGGCCACTTTGTAATGGGAATTTTATACCGTCTCAGTTATCACAGGAAACACTTATTAAGTTATAGGCAAACATTACCCAAATCAATTATCTGGCGGAGAAAGACAAAGGGTGGCAATTGCACGCGCCTTTATGAATAACCCAGACTTAATATTAGCAGATGAACCAACAGCAAGTCTTGATTCAAAACGTGGGCGTGAAGTTGTTGAAATGATGAAGCGAGAAGTAAAGGAAAACCAAAAAGCAGCAATTATGATTACNNTGAGAGATGGGAAAATAACCTGAAGTTCTTAATTTGAAGAAAAAACTTAATTAATTGATTAATAATTTATAAAGAAAAAAGCTAAATTAAAAAATTTAGCTTTTTTTTGAGGGTTAGGAGTCTGTGTATATGCCCATCAAGCTAATATTTTGAAGTGTCCCCAAAACGAAAATTATATTATTTTACAGTTATTTATGAAAATTCAACTCCTTTTCTTCGTTTTGGGGAACTACCAATTTCTTGAATTGATGGATGTGTGGTGGGAACCCTTATAAGGTAAAACAAAACAAATATTAAAGTCGTTAAAGATTTACTCAAAATCTTCTTTGTTTTTTGCAATCTTGATGTAGTAGTTTTACTTGTTCATTAGTATGGGATAAAACAATTAGACAATAAAAATCAATACCTAATTTCATTTACCGTATTTCTCCAGTTAAATAAATAAACATGTGAATCAACCCCTCATTATTCAAATTGAGTAGAAAAGCGTAGTATAGGACATAATTACATTTGAAAAGACGTTTAGGAGATGATTCAGATGGACAAGCCACTTAATGATAATAAAAAACAAAACATCAAAAAATTAAATACAGAAGAAAATGCTATTTATAGCGATCCGAAAGATGCGAGTAATATGCAACCAATACCACAGCCAAAAGATTATGATGAAATTGAGTATTAAAAAACAGGAACAGAAACGATATTGTTTCTGTTCCTGTTTTAGCTAACGAACTCTCGTTTATTCCTCATTAGAAGGCGGAATAGAAAGAAAGACTAACGAATCAATAAGCTCAACTGAAATGCTAAAATCATCATGAAGCGTAATTACAACGCAAGCAACTAACGGTAACGTAATGATAATTACATCACCATCAATTGCAACCCCTGATGAACATGTGTCGTAGTCACTTATAGATAGCTCTATATCTGTATCTGGAGCAATTAAAATTTCCAAACATATATTCATGCATTGTTCGAATACGTAAGCGATTGTAGACCTCTCCTCTCTAAATAATCCATAATTCCTATGTAGATGGATGCTTGAACTGGATCTCTGAAAGTAGCTCTCATACCATACTATTTGAAGTTAGCTCCTCTTGATTGGACAGGTTTTCTATTTTTAAAAAATATATGTATGTAACAAAAGGGAGATTTGGAGAATCATATAAAAGAGAACTTTGTAGCAGCAATTGTGGACGATTACAATAACAAAAGCGAAAATTCCACTTTTGTGTATAGTTACTTTCATGAATATAAAAAGCCCGATATAACTTTAATGAAGTTACAATCGGACTTTTTATGCCAAAATTATCTTAATGTAATGGATCGTTAGCAAACGTTACTTAAACATTTTCATACCTCATCCAGCCACTTTCAGATCGCTCCGCTTTATATTTACCGTAAGACAAAAGCTTCATCGCCGAACGAATAGCCGCGTGAAAAGCTAATCTCAACTTCCATTCCTCTTCCATTTCATTTGGATAGACCGTTGATTCGTAAACATAATAAGCTGCCATAATACAAGGAGCTACTTGTTCGGGTTCAAACTCATAAGCAATTACATCATCTACAACAAAATCAACGAGAGATCGGTTTTCACCTAGAATATCTTTTTGAAGCAACTTTTTCACCGATTCTGGTACTAATTCTAATATTTTATCCTTTAGGACAGTCATTTTTTTGCTCTTTCAGCACGAAGAATTGCATCATTTGTCGGTGTATTAGGTACATAATTCCCATGACTATCAATGCTATGAGCTTCCTTATCATATTGTCCGTTGGCATTCCGCTTCTTTGTTGTGAACGGGTTTTGATTGTTTCCCATACTTGTCACCTCCAATGAATAGTATGTGCTAATCAGAAAGTATTTTGTCCAAAAGAGATTTTGCAAAAAGTGGAATAGGGATAACAATTTACCCTGTATGAAATGATTTCTTTCGTAAAAAATAGGTACAAACCTTAACAAAAGGAGGATCATTTATGACGAACAGAAATGATAATCGAGAACGAAAGAACAAATATCCGAACAATGTAAAGAAAGATACTGAGTTCTCTAAAGATGTAAATATTAGAAGTGAAGTAACGAAAAAGGATTTAAATAAATAACGTTTGAAACCATTAAATATTGAAAAAGCTTGGATTTGATTAAATCCAAGCTTTTTCAAATGATAAAAATCCAACCATACGTCTCATTAAAAATAATGAATTTCATTTACCGTATTTTGGGAATAAAAATTAAAACAACCATAAGTAACCTACATATGCATGAAAAAATTATAGGATGGAACTATATCTCATAAAAGGGTATAAATCATTATTGAATATAAAAAATAGGGGGAATTCACCATGAAGTTAACGCCAGAGCAACGAATTCAATTGCATGGATTTAATAACCTTACAAAATCATTAAGTTTTAATATGTATGATATTTGCTATACAAAAACAAGAGAAGAACGAGAAGCCTATATTGAATACATAGATGAACAATATAATGCAGACAGATTAACAAAGATTTTAAAAAATGTATCTGATATTATAGGTGCACACGTATTAAATGTCGCTAAACAAGACTACGTTCCACAAGGAGCGAGCGTAACAATCTTAGTTTCAGAAGGTCCAATTGTAGAAGTACCAACTGAATCATTTAGCGAATCACCCGGCCCTCTTCCAGGATCAGTCGTTATACAGTTAGATAAAAGTCATATAACAGTTCATACATATCCTGAATATCATCCAGATGAAGGAATCAGCACTTTTAGAGCCGATATTGATGTGTCGACTTGCGGAGAAATCTCACCTCTTAAAGCGCTAAATTATTTAATTCACTCATTTGATACGGATATTATGACCATCGATTACCGAGTTCGAGGATTTACAAGAGATATAACGGGTAACAAATTATTTATTGATCACGAAATAAGCTCCATCCAAAATTACATTCCAGAGAATATAAAAAATTCATATGACATGATTGATGTGAATGTATATCAAGAACATATTTTTCATACAAAATGCAAACTAAAAAAATTCGACTTAAATGACTATTTGTTTGGATATACACAGGAAACATTATCTGTAGACGAACAACAAGAAATTACAAAGAAATTAAAATTGGAAATGGATGAAATATTTTATGGAAAGAATATGAATCATGGCTCAATTGAAGAGGATTCAACTGAATGAAACATCCAAAGTATCACTAAAAAGCAGGAAAACTTTCTCCTGCTTTTTTACTTTTTCGATGTGAAAATTATTCAGTTTTTATGATCAGAAATCACAGTACTGAAGAAAGGTGTTTTTCATTTTTTGTCGAATTTGAATTTTGGTATAGATTCAATAAAGAAAGGAATAAAAAATGAAAAAATACGAGAAATTAATATTATGGATAGAAAATATTAAAGAACGAAACCATAGCTCCGCGGCGGCACTTTTTATTATGAAAGATAATCAAGTTGTATTGGAGCATTATAGCGGAACGCATTCTAATACAAAAAATAGTTCTCCTATTACAGCAACTTCGCAGTTTAACGTTGCTTCTGCAAGAAAAAGTTACTTAGGACTTGCGATTGCCTATGCGCTTTATGAAGGGAAAATTAGAAGTCTAGATGATTATGCTGTAGATTACTTTGAAGAGTATGACAAAACTTTACTTAGTAATACAAC
The DNA here is from genome assembly GCF_036963045.1 of Bacillus sp. JJ864. Taxonomy (NCBI): domain Bacteria; kingdom Bacillati; phylum Bacillota; class Bacilli; order Caryophanales; family Bacillaceae; genus Bacillus; species Bacillus sp. JJ864. The sequence continues at coordinate 20,350 of NZ_JBALLY010000121.1, forward strand.
CTTAAGACACTTAGTAACTCATTCACATGGTCTCAATGTGAGTGACAGCGGGAGCATGTACCGAGAATTTGAACCTGGAGAAGAATGGGCTTACAGAGGTATTAATGTCGAAATGATGACACAGCTAATTTATAAACTATATAATAAAAGTTTTCCGGAATTACTGAGAGAACGAGTTTTTATACCTGCAGGTTTTACAGAAACAGCTTGGCAAAATGCAGATCATGACAATTTAGTAAAAGTAGTCATAAATCCAGGTGAACCAGCTGAAAGCAAGATAGGCGCATCAGATGATGGGACAGAATCGAATCTTTTTGTCTCTGCTAGAAAGTTTGCTTATTGGGGAAACCTTCATCTAAATAAAGGATATATGAATGGGAAACAAATCGTTCCGAAAGAAGTTATTGAAAATGCAACACAAGTTCATTCTCCTCATTATAAAAATACAAATTTACCACAAAACGGATTATTTTGGTTTGTTCAAAATACACCAGCATTGCAAAGTGAAATAGGTGAAAGAGTCCCAAAAGGAGCTTATCAAATACTAGGTGTAACAGGGCCAACAATTTTAGTTATTCCTGAATATAATGTCGTTGTCGCAAAGATGTACAACAAAAGGTATAACTATGGAGGAGATAATTATCTTCAATATTTAAGAGGCTTTAGCAATTTAGTGACTGATACGTTTGCTCAATAACCACACTGGTTGATAAGACTTGTACATAAGCATTAGAAGATGCCTAACAATAAAATAGAATATATGTAATCAACAAAAAGACACTTCATCGGTAAGTGTCTTTTTGTTGATTATAAACGATCAAGTCAAAGGTATTACTCCGTATTAATTTTCATCCCCTTATTCGTATCTCACAGAGCATTGTGGACTTGAATTATGGTATCTATTTTGCCTGTGTAGCAAGCGTTGCTTTTTGTTTTGGCGGAAATATTACGATTTTCCCAGCCATTGTTGGTGATTTCTTCGGTCTAAAAAACCATAGTAAAAACTATGGTATCGTGTATCAAGGCTTTGGTTTCGGAGCACTCGCAGGTTCCTTTATTGGTGCAATTCTAGGTGGATTTAAGCCAACTTTTATGGTAATCGGTGCATTATGTGTTGTGTCATTTATCATCGCTATTTTGATCCGACCACCTAATGAGCAAAAGGAAAAACAAAAAAATTATCGCGGAGCAGCGTGAAGATGTAAGAGACATACTCTAGGTTTAAAGAAAAAGAAAAGAATCCTCTACAATATAGAGTCGATTCTTTTCTTTTTTCATTTTTATGAGGGACTCAGATTTGTTATAAAAGATGGGATAAATGAGCAATCCAGCAAAACACACAATAGCATGTTACGGCATTCAGAAAAGTTGCAGATAGATCAAATATAATTTTGAAGATACAGTTACATGCAAATAATTGATATAATTCTTATATAATTGGATGCAATTATATAAAGTGGATGGCTTATCAAGAGAAATATAAGGTAGTATAAAAGCAAAATAGAAAAATGATAAAAGGGGCTAGAAAGTATTATGATGGATGAACAAGAATTAAAACAAGAACTACAACAAATCAAAAAGAACAATTACGCTGTACCAGAAGATGTGGACGCCTATCCATACGCACAATGGATGATGGATTATATCGGTTCAACTGATGCTGAGCTGCGGGATGAATTAATTTACAGTACGCTCGAACGATGGATAACAGACGAAGTATTTAAACCAAAAGAGTTACGCGGGCTATTGCTACAGGCGCTTAGTCCTGATTGTTTGTTTTATAAAATCGGTGAAAAGGGAACAGACTCTGTTTTTAAGCGTGCTTTTTCAATTTTAATCCCACCGCTTATTTTATCCGTTCATGAAAAAGAACCATTCTTATCTGAAGAACAACTCTACAGCGTGGCAGAACAAGTTCTTGAATATGTGTATCTCGAGCAAGATGTACGAGGCTATGTAGATGGCAAAGGATGGGCTCATTCTACTGCTCATGCCGCAGATGCGCTAGACGCTTTAGCACGTACGATACGAAATCGCGAATTTTCACATGCAATCCTTACTGCTGTTCGTCATAAGGTTCGTCTGCACGATTATGTATACATAAATTTTGAGGATGAGCGATTAGTGACGGCAGTAATGTCTTTATGGAACCAAAATCTCTTAACCCAAGAAGAATGGAACAACTGGCTTCACAGCTTTACGATCATTGAAGAAGCTTCAACTTCTCGAAATGATATTTTAGTACAAAACATTACAACCTTCTTAAGAAGCTTGTATTTCCGAGCTTTAAAACAAGAGGAAAACTCTACGTTTACAATTATTGTACTGGAGACTTTGAAAAAATGGCATAGGTTTTAATTTGGGTTGTAATATATAATTTTTTTCATGAATGTTCCCCTAAAAAATTATATAAAGGGAGAATAACTATTGGAGAAATACACTGTTAAACAAATTTTAGATGGATTAAAAATACGACTAGATAATCATAACAGCATAATGATTCATAATGTTATTAAATGTATTTACTAAATGAAGTAGATAAAAGAATCTAAAAGGATCATTGTCCTTTAATCAATTTAGTAAATATATTTCTGTGATAAAAAAAACAATAATAAAAAATACATATTGTTTATCAAAAAAGAGTCTTAATAATTTAAGACTCTTTTTTGAGCATTTAGCATAGCAATATAAAACATACCCATGGAGAAGATGAAACATCATGAAAATAACAAAAGAAAGCGATTTCAGCAAATAAATGAGGGTGATGAATAATGCTAGAAAATTTAATAACCGAAGCACGCAATAAAAAAACAATGAACTTAGACGAAATGTCAACAATTGATCTTTTAACAATCATGAATGAAGAAGATGCAAAAGTCGCAGAAGCAGTGAAACAAGAACTTCCACAAATCGCTAAGGCGGTTGAAGCGATTGTTGCAGCAAAAAGAAAAGGTGGCCGCTTAATATATATAGGAGCTGGTACTAGCGGACGTATTGGTGTATTAGATGCAGTTGAATGTCCCCCAACATTTGGAACAGATCCAGAAGAGGTAATTGGATTAATCGCTGGCGGTAAAAAAGCATTCATTAAAGCAGTAGAAGGTGCAGAAGACAGTAAAGAATTAGGTATGCAAGACTTAAAAAATATTCATTTAACAAACAAAGATATTGTAGTAGGAATTGCAGCAAGCGGACGAACTCCATACGTTATTGGAGGATTAGAATATGCAAATTCAATTGGTACACAAACAGTCGCAGTGTGCTGTAACAAAGGTTCCGCAGTCGGAAAAGTCGCATCCATTGCTATTGAAGTAGTAAACGGACCAGAAGTATTAACTGGTTCAACCCGCTTAAAAGCAGGTACATCACAAAAATTAGTTTGCAATATGCTTTCAACAGCCTCTATGGTAGGAATCGGGAAAGTATATGGAAATTTAATGGTTGATGTTCAATTAACAAATGAAAAGCTAGTAGAGCGTGCAAAGCGTATCGTGATGGAGGCAACATCTTGTGATTATGAAACAGCTGGAACCTACTTAGTAAAAGCAGAGAATAAACCTAAAATCGCGATTGTAATGATTTTAACAGGACTTTCAAAAAAAGAAGCGGTGGAGAAATTAGCAGATACACAAGGTTTTGTTAGACAAGTTGTAAAATAACCGAAAAGAGGACGACATGATGAACAAATATCATAGCATGGCATCTCAAATTTTAGATGCGGTTGGTGGTAATGATAATGTTTCAGCATACACAAACTGTATGACACGTCTTCGTATTACAATTGTTAATCATAGTTTAATTCATGAAGAAGTATTAAAAAAGATTGATGGGGTTCTTGGTACCGTTGATGATGAAACATACCAAATTATTCTTGGACCAGGTGTTGTAACAAAAGTAGCAGAACAATTCGGAACTATATTAGCAGAGAAAAAAGGAAAAGGCGGTTCCTCAAAAAATTCTTCTGCAGAAGAACTACAAGCAAAAGGTGCAGAAATCAAGGCGGAATTAAAGAAAAAGAATAATACACCATTTAAAAATTTTTTAAGAAAAGTAGGAAATATTTTCATTCCTCTTATACCAGCATTCGTTGGAGCAGGGTTAATTGCTGGTATTGCTTCTATTCTATTAAATAATATTACTGCTGGAAATTTAGATAAAGAAACTTGGGGACAATACGTAACAGTTTTAAATGTGATTAAAAATGCACTTTTTAGTTATTTAGTAATTTATGTCGGGATTAATGCGGCAAAAGAATTCAATGCAACGCCATCACTTGGTGGAGTAATCGGTGGTATCACCTTGTTAACTGGTGTGACTCCAGAAAATCCAATTCATAATATCTTCACTGCTCAGCCGTTAGCACCCGGACAAGGTGGAGTTATTGGTGTAATATTGGCTGTTTGGATCTTAGCATTTGTAGAAAAGAAATTACGTAAAGTGATTCCTGATGCAATTGATATTATCGTGACACCTACAATCGCAGTATTAATAGTAGGGCTTGTAACAATTTTCTTCATCATGCCATTAGCAGGTTTTGTTTCAGATAACTTAATCGGTGCTATCAATTGGGTATTATTACGCGGTGGTGCATTTGCTGGATTTGTACTTGGCGCAACATTCCTACCACTTGTAATGTTAGGATTACATCAAATATTAATACCCATTCATATTGAAATGATCCATACAACAGGTATGACACAATTACTTCCTATTCTTTCGATGGCAGGGGCTGGGCAAGTGGGAGCAGCAATGGCATTATGGATTCGCTGTCATAAAAATAAATCTTTAACAAATATGATCAAAGGTGCACTCCCAGTAGGAATTCTTGGTATTGGGGAACCGTTAATTTACGGTGTTACATTACCATTAGGCCGTCCTTTTATTACCGCATGTATCGGTGGAGGTATCGGAGGAGCAGTCATCGGATTGCTTAGCAACGTTGGTGCAATTGCTATCGGACCATCTGGTGTGGCATTAATTCCTTTAATTGCTGGTGGGGTATGGTGGAAATACGTTATTGGATTATTTGCAGGATATGTTGGTGGGTTTATCGTAACCTTTTTCTTCGGTGTACCAAAGGAAGCGATGATAGAACAAGAATTTAAAAGTTAACTAGAACAGCCTTTTCCCGATTAAATATAGGGAAAGGCTGTTCTTTTTTACAGAAAATTTGAGTTTAAATATGAAAACAAGAATTTTTTTTACTAGAGAAAAGGTTTTTTAAAACTTTTTTAAAAATAGCTTTGTAAAATACAAAATAGACATTCAAATATTTTTTCAATGATGCAGGAGGTCATGAGTATGGCTAAAATGGGAAACAAAATGATTTCGTTATGTACGGTTGCTGTAGGAATGATTTATACAGCAGGATACATTACTACAGAATCTCCAAAAGTAGAAGTGGCACAAACTTCCCGAAATATGACGGAACTTATGCCGCAATCTAAAGAACCTTCTACCAATTCTAATATATCAGCTAAAAACGTTAAAAGTGTCTATAAAGATGGAACATATTATGGTCAAGGTGCGAATCGCATTGGTTCAGTAGCGGTAGCAGTTACAATTCAAAAAGATAAAATTACATCTGTACAAATTACAGATTGCACCACTTCTTATTCTCAATCTTACATTGACGATTTACCTCAACAAGTCCTAGATCGGCAAAGTGTAGATGTAGTGTCCGGTGCAACAAGGAGTACAGAAGATTTTCAAGAAGCAGTTCAAAATGCTTTATTACAGGCAAAGCAGGCTAATTTATAAAAAAGAAAAGATAGGAAGTGTGACAGAGAATGCCTAGTCGTATAAGAAAGACATATGAACAATCTGCCCTTTACATGGGGACTATTATCCATATTAAAATAGTAACATCACACACAGAAACATATGTAAAAGAGAAAATGGAAAAAGCATTTCTAGCATTTTATTCTGTAGAAGAAATATGCAGCCGTTTCCATCAGCAAAGTGAGCTTCGGCGTCTATCTATGCAAAGTGGTCAAGCGATTCAAGTCAGCCAGATTTTATTTCAGGCTATACGCTTTGCATGCCAAGTAGCGGATTTAACGCAAGGGACTTTTGATCCGACATTAGGTCACACACTTGAAAAATTCGGATTTAATCGTCACTATTTAACAGGTGAAAAACTCGTTTCACCTACCGCAGTTTCTGCTAATTATCAAGATATAATTCTAGATGAAGAAAAGCGGACTGTTTTATTTAAAAAACCACTTTTGTTAGATTTAGGTGCCGTAGCAAAGGGGTTAGCAGTTGATTTAGCTGTCCAAGAACTACGGGATTTTGAAGGTTTTGTCATCGATGCTGGTGGAGATCTTTTTGCTAGCGGGACGAATGAAAAGAAGGAGCCATGGGTCATTGGTATTCAGCATCCTTTCCAAAAAGAAAAAACAATTTGTAAAGTTCAGCTAACCAATCAGGCAGTTTGCACCTCTGGTAGCTATGAACGAAGGAGTCCTATTCATTTGAATGAGCATCATCTCATACATCCACATTTAGAAACGTCTCAGTCTGATATCGTAAGCTGCACTGTAATTGCGCCTTTTGCGATGATGGCAGATGCTTTTTCAACAGCAGCTTTTCTATTAGGCAAAAAAGAAGGGACTACATTGCTGAAAAATGTTGATCTTGAAGGTATATGGATAACATCCTCTTTAGACATAAATATGACAGAAGGAATGGAGGGGTATTTGTATGAGCGTTGATAAAAAAGAAAACATAATGAACAGGGCGGGGCAAAAATATATTCGTACACCAAAAGGATATGTAATTGTGGATGAAACAAAAGAAAGCCGGCAACAAAAGCGAGGTCGTAAACCTTTTATGACCCCGAAAAGATTCGTCTTATTTATGCTACTTATCTTAATGTTAATAGCTCAGGTAAATACGGAAAATTATAATGGCCTTATTCATGCGGGGATTGCAGCTGCAACCGCAATGTTTATAGATACCTTAATTGCTATGCTAAAAAAACGAAAACTCACATTTCCTGCTGGAGCTGCTATAACAGGCTTGATTGTTGCACTCGTATTAAGCCCAATTAAATCACTGTACTCCATAATTGGTAAAATCGGTCCGAAAATTTCTTCTTTCATTGCTGCATCATCCCATGATTTTACTTCAAGAAGTGTTGGTTCAATATATAAATGACGTTTAGATGACTTTCCACCAAAGACTATATAATTTTTGTCTTGTTCTAATATAGAAATAAGTCTATCAAATTGTCTCTCATTGATAATTCGACCATAATCATTGCTTTTTGATACATCTGATCCATAAAAGTTTGTAATGATTTCTTTCATTTTTAAAATCAGTTTTCCCTTGATAGATTTGTGTGCAATACAGGATTGTCCAGCATTTATGAATTTTCCCCAGATAATACGTTTGGCTGCTATATCAAGGTTAGTTGTTTCATCGACAATAGCTGGTCCTTTTCCACCAAGTTCTAATGTTACTGGTACAAGATTTTGCGCCGCAGCTTCCATGACAATTTTTCCAACTGGAACGCTACCAGTAAAAAAGATATGGTCAAATGGTGCATGAATCAATAAAGAAGTTGTTTCGATGTCTCCTTCAATTACACGAATATATAGCTTATCAAATGTTTCACTTATTATTTTGCTAATTACAGCTGAAACATTTGGTTCATTTTCTGAAGGTTTGAGGACTACACAATTTCCTGCCGCAATTGCGCCGATAAGAGGTTCCATTAATGATTGGAATGGATAATTAAAAGGCCCAATAACTAGCACTGTACCATATGGCGCTTTTATTATG
>NZ_JBALLY010000121.1:28237-39679 GCF_036963045.1 Bacillus sp. JJ864
AAAATTGATACTGTTAAATACGAAACCAATTTCTGCAGCATATGATTCAAACTCGCTTTTGTGTAAATCTTGATATAATGCGCTCAGCACTTGATTTTCATATTGTCGAATAGAACTTTTTAATTTTTCTAATTGTTCAAGGTGGAATTGAAGACTTCTTGTATGATCATGATGGAAAAATTGTTTATGCTCTTGAATCAGTTATTGCATATTATCAACCATTAGGAAATCCCTCCAATAGCAAGAAAATATTTATATAAATGTACATCAACTATAAAAAATAGTTACTCCACATATCTAGCAATTGTTTGTAAATGCTTAAAAAACAAGGGTTGATAGGCGTGAGCTTAGAGCAATTTTGGTGCGCCAACGATTAGAGAACGCTTTTTCTTAATTGTTAGATGCAATGGGAAAGCTATAAATTTACAAAACCAACGCATGATGATCCTAATAGCGGTGAAGTGAAATGGAGTAAAAGAAAATCTTAATCTATTTATTGTACGTATTTGTCAGACAAATCATTCTTTCTATTAGTCTTACAAAACTGTAAGATATCTGTCATCTTCTTCAATAGCATTTAAAAATACCCAGCTTATATACTAAAGATACATTTACAAAAAGAGGAGTGAGAGAATATGCATGAAGTGATTGAAGAAGTGGTAGCTGGCTTATGTGAATTCGTAGTTGAAGTTACAGTTGATGTTGTTACTAACATCTTTTCAGATACGAATACAGAGGAAGAAAAAGAAGATAAAGAAATGCTGTAAGTTTTGATTCACAGCCTTACATGTTAATATTTTAATTTCAAATCATCTATTATATATGGGAATTTTAAAAACTTTCTATGGACAAATAAATATAATTCGTGCATAATTTAAATTAATAATTAACGTATTGTTAATTATTAAAAAGAAAGAAATTTGTAAAGTAAGGTAAGGTACAAATAGGAGGGAGATACATGTCAAATCAAAAAGCTTTAACACAATATGATGTGAAAAAATATAAGACTCCTGATGGATATACATCAGATATCGCAGTATTTACTATTGTTACTGAGGAAAAAGAAGAACATAAACCCCCTGTTATGGCTCTGAAATTAATGCTGATAAAACGGGCATTAACCAATTCAGAAGGGAAATCTAATATTGAAGCAGGAAAATGGGCGTTACCAGGCGGCTTTGTACAAGAGGATGAAACAGCGTTTGAAGCGGCAAAGCGAGAGTTAGAGGAAGAAACAGGTGTAGAAGGTATACATATTAAGCATTATGGTGTGTATGATAAACCCGGTCGTGACCCGCGTGGTTGGATTATTTCTAACGCTCATTATGCGATTGTACCAGAGTATTATTTAGAAAAACGTCAAGCTAATGATGATGCTGCAGAAGTTGCATTATTTTCAATTGATGAAGTACTAAAATTAGACTTAGCTTTTGATCATAATCAGATCATAAGTGACGCAATTAAAGTCATTACAATTGATTTACTTCAAACAACAGTAGCAAAAAACTTTTTACCAAAGAGTTTTACATACTCTGAGCTGCAAGCCGTATTATTGACTGTTACTGCAGACCCAGCAATTAAGAGTGGGCAGGCATTCGCGAGAAAAATAAAAACTTTGCCGTTCATTCAAGAAGTTACGGGACAAACGACTCAGCGAACATCGAAAAAATCCGCACAATTATATCGTTTTGTAGAGATGGAAATAGTACAACCAATATACACGGCTAGATATTAATTTTTTTAAAATTAATATTTAACAATTTGTTAATTGTTAAATATTATCGGTGCATACATATAATATATGAAATAATTGGAGGGAATTATAATGAATAATAAATATACAGATGATAGCTTAGCATTACATACTGACCTTTATCAAATTAATATGGCGGAAACATACTGGGAAGACAATATACATGATCGTAAAGCAGTATTCGAGGTATTCTTTCGAAAACTTCCATTTGGAAACGGGTACGCTGTTTTCGCTGGTTTAGAAAGAATCATAAATTACTTACAAAATTTCCGTTTTACTGAAAGTGATCTTGCCTATCTTCGCGATGAATTAGGATATCAAGAGGATTTCTTAGCGTTTTTAAAAGGGATAAAGTTTACTGGAATTGTCCGCTCAATGAAAGAAGGTGAATTAGTTTTTGGGAATGAACCAATGCTTCGAATTGAAGCACCTTTAGTAGAAGCCCAGCTCATTGAAACAGCTATTCTAAACATTGTAAATTACCAAACATTAATTGCAACAAAAGCTTCGCGAATGAAGCAAGTAGTAGGTGAACAAACTGCAATGGAATTCGGAACTCGCCGCGCTCATGAAATGGATGCAGCGATTTGGGGCACACGAGCTGCGTATATTGGCGGATTTGAAGCTACATCTAATGTACGTGCTGGAAAACTGTTTGGAATTCCTGTAGTTGGTACACATGCACATGCAATGGTTCAAGCGTATCGCGATGAATATACCGCTTTTCATAAATACGCTCGTAGACATAAGGATTGTGTATTTTTAGTAGATACTTACGATACATTAAAATCAGGGGTTCCAAACGCTATTAAAGTGGCCAAAGAACTTGGCGATCAAATTAACTTTAAAGGAATCCGATTAGATAGCGGAGATTTAGCTTATTTATCTAAAGAAGCGAGAAAAATGTTAGATGCAGCAGGATTTACAGAAACAAAAATTATTGCCTCTAATGATCTAGATGAAAAAACGATCACTCATTTAAAATCACAAGGAGCGAAAATTGATATTTGGGGGATTGGAACAAAATTAATCACAGCGTATGATTCTCCTGCGCTTGGGGCCGTTTACAAGCTTGTTTCCATCGAAGATCAGAACGGTGAAATGGTGGATACAATTAAAATCAGTTCCAATCCAGAAAAAGTAACCACTCCAGGTCTTAAGAAAGTATACCGTATTATTAATACGATAAACAAAAAATCAGAAGGAGATTACATCGCGCTAGAGGTAGAAAATCCAGCTGAAGAAGATCGGTTAAAAATGTTTCATCCAATGCATACTTTTATAAGTAAATTTGTAACTAATTTTGAAGCTAAAGAGCTGCATCACGATATTTTCATAGAAGGCGAGTGTGTATATCAATCTCCATCACTTCAAGAAGTCCAGCAATTCACAAAGGACAACTTAGATTTGCTTTGGGATGAATATAAACGCGGGTTAAATCCGGAAGAATATCCTTTGGACTTTAGTCAAAAGTGTTGGGACAACAAAATGAATAATATTGAGGAAGTAAAACAAAAAGTTGCGGAGATGATTGAAAATGAAAATAAATGAAATCGAATCAACGAAAAGTATGGAGTATCTTCAAGAGTTGAATCTAAAAAAAGATATTAGCGGACTGTTTAAAAAAGGGAAACGAATTGGAATATACGGTTCATCATTTGACCCAATCACAAATGTTCACTTGTGGACTGCTTCAACTGTAGCACATCGTAAAAAACTAGATTATATTATCTTTTTACCTTCTACAAACATGCGCATTGATAAGAAAATACAAACGACCGGTGATCACCGTGCTAAGATGATTAATTTAGCCATACAAGATAACCCGAAGTTCATTTTGGACACTCATGAATTAAACGTATTACCAGGCAAACATTATACATACTATACAATGAAGCATTTTAGGACTATATTAAAAGAAGCGGAATTGTTCTTTATCATGGGTGCAGACCTTTTAGTAGATATTGCTGATGGAAAATGGAAGATGGATAAAGAATTAATAAGTGAAAATAATTTTATCGTTATGGCACGCGATGGTATCGATATGCTTCAAACGATTAGTCGATCCGCTCTCCTTCGTAATCATGATGATGGTAGGTTTCAATTAATCGATAAAGGATTAGCTATGGAAATTAGTTCTACATATATACGCGAAGAATTTTCTAAAGGCGGCGAACCGCGTTACCTTCTCCCGGATAGCTGCTACGATTACATTAAAGAAAAAGGTTTGTATCAATAATAGGGATTACATTTCATATAAAACACTAAAAACTGAAAGGAAAGATTTTAAAATGACAACTTTACAACAAAAAATCATGTCGGACTTAAATGTATCAGCAGTCATTGATCCTATTCAAGAAATTCGTAAAAGAGTCGATTTTTTAAAGGCGTACGTACTTAAAACAGGAGCAAAAGGCTTCGTTTTAGGAATTAGCGGTGGGCAAGATTCAACATTAGCTGGAAGACTTGCTCAGCTAGCGATAGAAGAACTAAGAACCGAAGGACATCATGTAAAATTCGTAGCTATTCGCTTACCTTACGGCGTTCAAAAAGATGAAGATGATGCACAAGCAGCATTACAATTCATCCAAGCAGATGAAGAACTTGCATTTGATATTAAAACGACAGTTGACGCTTTTGCAGAGCAATATGAAAAAGATGCAAAAGAGCAACTTACAGATTTCAATAAAGGAAATGTGAAAGCCAGAGTTCGAATGATTTCACAATATGCAGTAGGTGGGCAAAATGGCCTTCTTGTAATTGGTACAGACCACGCAGCAGAAGCTGTAACAGGTTTCTTTACGAAATACGGCGATGGTGGTGCTGACATTCTACCGTTGTCTGGATTAACAAAAAGACAAGGAAGAGAACTATTGAAAGCTCTAGGCGCTTCGGAAAGATTGTATTTAAAAGTTCCAACTGCGGATTTATTAGATAATAAACCACAACAAGCAGATGAAACTGAATTAGGAATTTCTTATGAAGAACTAGATGATTATCTAGAAGGTAAGCAAGTGTCAAAAGAAGTAGCAGAAGCAATCGAAAAACGATACTTAGTTACAGAACATAAACGACAACTTCCTACAACTATGTTTGATGATTGGTGGAAATAATCTATTTTCTTTAAATATCCTGGATTTAGCGGTGCTATCGGTGCTTTATTAACTAAAACCAGTTCATAATACACACCAAAAAAGCATGGTAATTTGCCATGCTTTTTGAATAAATCTTTCTAAAACATGTACTAAAAAGTTCATTTTTAACTATAGGATATCTTTTTTAGTAGATAATTCATCGCCAGATTTCCCTTTAGATTGAGAAGTATCTTTTGCACGAACATAACTCGTAGTTGCTTCGTCAGTAGTAGGTCCAGCTGTATTGAATCTCTCATCTCCAGTGCGATGAGAGTCGTTCGATTGCTTTTTCATGGAGCACCTCCTAGTTAGAATAAGTGTAGTATGCCCATATATTTCACTACTTAATAATACCCAAAAAAGTACTTACACATTTTAATAGTCTCGGTGAAGTGGACCATATCTTATTTTGAAAAAATTAAAATGAAGCATATTTAACAGCTACTGCTAAATATTATAATGATTTCGAATTGATGGGCGCTTTATCTGACCTTGTATTACCTGCGTATTCAGAAGCATGGTCAAATGCGATAAATAACCATAGAGATTTCAACAAAGCTCTATCTGAAAGTAAAACAGCTAAAGCTTCAATGACTTCTCTAATTCCTACAATCTACGAAAGAATGGAAAAAGAACTAAAGGTAATTTCTGAAGCCGCAAAAGAACAGCCTAAAAAATATGAAGAAGTGTACAATGAGTATAAAAACATGCATGGAATCATAACTTCTTTAAAAGAACAAATGATAACACCAAGCGGTTCATTAATTACATTTAATCAAAATGTGAACACATTATTTCAAGAATACAAAAAAGCTAAAGGAAAGATTGATGTCGCAATTTCTGATGATGTTAAAGCTGAAATTGAAAAGATTAAAGAAGAAAATAAACAAAGTTCAAATTAAACAAACAATTGATAAAAAGCGCTCTTTCGAGTGCTTTTTCTTTTGCAATTTCCTTAGAAAAACTTAACATTAAATAAAAACTCGTTAATGTAAGTCTTTTTCTGTTCACAAAAACCGTTGTTATTTTTGTGTCGTAAGAGTAGGGAGATTTATGGCGCTAGTCACTGGACAAGGGAGGTATCTGTCTGGCGACACAAACTTGGGGACTCAAATTCTTCAGGTTTTTTGTATTTTATAAGGAAAAGTCCCCACATTTGTGTCGGAGTATCCTTAACAATTTGCGACACAAATGTGGGGACTGCTCTGCAGAACGACACAAACTTGGTTACTACTCCTGCAGTATGCCCAAGCAGTAACCATGTTAAATAAACTCCAAAATATAGGAGGTTATCACTTCGTTATGAAACCTTCTTCGACCAATCCCTCTGCGAAATCACCTAAAATCTCTCTCATACTTGCGACTGTTTGAGAAATACCTTCAATCACCCCAGTATTTTCATTTTTACTATAATCAATGAATGTAAAATCAAACCACTTTTCCTCATTACGACTATTATCCGTGAGTAATTGAAACACATTTTCTTTTTGAAATATCATTGTTTCAAATTCATACAAGCTAATCAATTTAACATTAGAGCATAGATACTTATAATCTTCGCTCTCAAGATCTATTCCTAAATTTTCTGCAACCTTATTCATTATGACGTCTCTTCGGAAATGCTTCACGATAACGTATTCAGTTATCGATTAAATAAAGGAACTGACAATAAATATCTTACAAATAAAGAAATAGAGGAAGCTGTTCGCTATGAGGTGTACCTTAGTACCAAACAAACATTTAAATCTATAGCAAGGTTTATACGCCAACACATCCTTAAAGATCACAGAAAGTGCATAAAATTATTTCATAAATCTAGAATGGATGGAGAATTTTGTGTATATGCGCTAGCGTATATGAAGTGGCGTAAAGAAGTAGAAGCAATTACAAATATATGGATGGTTGAATCAGGAGATTACTGGAATACAGGCGTTGAATTTGATTATAAATATAAAAATTTTTCTACTTACTATAATGGTGGATTTAGAAAGTATTTGCACGAAGTCTTAAACGACACATATAAGCCATTTTTATTGGACTTTGAAAAATGTAATCTAGCAAGTATAAAGTGGTTTATAAATCACTTAATTTCTTATATTTTATTAGACAGTTTTTCTATGCATTTAAAGGACGCATTAATTTCTTTGCAACAAGGAGAGATGAGGCATAACGACAATTCCCCTAGGGTGTATCAAACTGTACCATTTTTTGCGGCATTAATTCCTAAAACACTTGATAGTAAAATCATATTTTATACTCAAAACGAATGCTGCAAAGAAATAAAACAGCAAATCACATTTATTGAAAAAGCAAAACCTTGTATGATTCTTAAAAATAATACAAGGTATAGTGAATATAAAAATCCTATGCAACAAGCAATTGAAAAATTAGAACAAAGGTACAAAACAAATTAAGATATTATAGATTGAAGTCTCAATGGGATTCTCACCGAACTATATAAGCTGACTATGTTCATGTTCTTGAATTTAAACCCGAAGAGCTCTTTATATACATAAGTATATCTCGTTAGAGACACTCTATAAAAAAAGTTATGGAGTGAATAGAATGATAAAACGAATAGTCATATTAATTATCGGGATTTTAATATTAAATGTCTATACACCTAATTAAAAAATGAAGGAGTATTCTGATTGTATAATCCAATAAAAACACGGTATTTACAAGTTGTTATTTCTATTTTTGTATTAGGAATGTTGATACATCCTAAAAAATCATTTGCTTCATTAAACGAAGATGTACCATTCTTGATTAACAATGGCACATGTCCTAAGCAAAATGAAATAGGACATGTAAGTTCAGAGAGTGGTCTTATAAAAGCGTTGAATACAATTATTCCCGAAGTTTATACAGATAAAAAGTACAAAGATTGGAAAATAGAAACTATAGCATATCTTCCAAAATCACCACATCCAGAAGCCTATTATGCGATGGCAAAACATTATTGCGGAGAGGAAATAGCAAATAATTCTTGGTTTGTAGAAATATTATTCCCGCAATATTTACCAGCATACGATGCGTCACATGGACAAATCTTTGTAACTAAAAATAAACAAGGGAAATGGTTTGCCTGGTTTAAATTTCATTAATTATTCGGGCTGTTCATATAAGTGTATATAGTGAAAAACATATTAAAGTTAATTTAATTAAAGATATCGTGTATTATGTGGGTATAATTCCGTCACTTTTATTAACGAAATTATACCTACAAGAATAAAAGGGTCCCCCAAGTTTGTGTCGCAAAGGGGGAGTCCCCAGATTTGTGTCGTAACAGTCCCCAAGTTTGTGTCGCCAGACACCAGACACAAACTTACTTAATAAAAGTTAATTTATTTTTTGCAGTTTACATAATATTTATTATCGGCAGTTATAAAATAAAAGTGGTTTCATATCTCTATAACTAAGTAAACTATACATTTTGAGATGAAACGGAGATTTTTGAAACAATCAATAACATATTTATATACCTGTTTAAAATTTCATAAATGTAAATATAAGCTAAAAAATTTCACACACACAGCCACAGAAATTTTACGTTTAATCATCACAGTTATAAAAATTTTTTATTGGCTCACACTTAACATTTTATTTGTAAACTTTCTTTTTGCTTTATATTCAACATCGATATCTTGTTTCCTAAATATATACAGAAACTTGTGTACATAACAATTTTTCATAATTCGGTTCTATCCTACTTTTCCTTTAATCAATTTGTACTTTCTAGTTAACATAATACAATTATTAAGCAAAAGAAATTCTCCCTTGTTATTTTGGGGAGAATTTCTTAATATGGCTTTTATTTTCTTAGATGATAACAAATTTTACTATCAAATTAGCTCGGTTTACTTATCTTCATTTTTTTGCGCTGACGGCGGACAAGTTAAGTTATGCTCGTAAATTTTTTTATTTATTATTTCAACCTTTGCAGCAGCAACTTCCTTTTCTGTGCATGTATGCAGCTTCTCCTTCAACGTATCGATCTCTTTCGAAAGCTCAATCTACCTCGGCAATATATGTTCATCCTTCATCGTCTTATAAAGCTGTTTTTCTGGATTATAAGAGAGACTTTTATCCATTACACCTTCTTTTTGCGAGCGTTTAATAATCGAACTTATATGATCTTCATACGTAAATGACCATACTTTTTCATCTTTTACTAAAATTTCTTGTTTCTTTAAAGCCTTATCTAAATCTTTTTCTCTATCTTTCATATGTTTACTCTTCCCTTTTTATTATTTCATAGGTGTTTTTAATTGTTGTAAGGCTACTATCCCTTGAGCAAACTGTTTATGCCACCACAATACATCGTGACCACCAGGGAATTCAACGTAAGTAATTTGATATTCCTTTTCTTTAAGCACTTGTGATAAGCTCCTATTTGCTTCTAATAATGGTTTATTTTCTAGTTCCCCAGCACTCATATAAATCTGTAATGGTAATGTGCTGCTTCTTTTAAATTGATTTTTAATCCAAGGGTGTGATCCTTCGTAATTTTCTTTTTTCCAATGTACAGAACCAGACAATGATAAAACATTTCCAAAGATTTCTGGATATTGCAACGCTGCATAAAAAGCTGCTAAACCACCGAGACTGAATCCGCCAATTGTTGAATGATATGGATTTGCATGAACGTGATATCATGATTAATTTCATAGTGCAGTGTGTCTCCATCTCTCCACTGATTTTCAATTACGCCAAGGAATTTTTCGATTGAGCAAGAAACACCTATTTCTTCTTCCCATTCTCGTTTAAGTGCATTTTCGACTGACTCACCTAATTCAATATGTCCTCCAGGTAAAAAAGAGTGATGTCCTTTAAAATGCGCTACTAAAAGTTTTCCGTTTTTTATAAGAATTCCCCTTACTATGTGGTGAAATTGAGTTCTCATATCATAGTCCTCCTTATTTACATATCAGATACTAAATTCTAATGTTAGAAGTCAATTTCCTTTTCAAATTGAATATAGATGTGAATCTTGAGAACGATTTGTTTTTTAAAATTGTAAAAATACGGTAAATGAAATTAACTTGAATTCTATGCTGTTATCCCGTTTTTAATCGGTATTTCTGCTTCTTGTTCAAAATGCGAACGACCACTTATTCATATATTATTTAAGCCATTTTTTTAACTGCTCAAATTGATTCTTCGCATCGTTATAACCAAGTTCATATAAATGAACCAATCTTTCTTGATTACGTTCCAATCCACTTACAGGTAATTGAACACTCGGTTGTATAACAAAGAAATTCTCTTTTTGTTCTTCTGAATAGAGATAGGATATAGTATTGTTGTAGATTTCAGAATGCTGAACAAGACGATTTCCCACATTAGGATACTTCCTGTATAACCATTTCGCCATGAACCCTAGCTTACTTGGCTCCTTTTTATATCCCCCTGGCTTTGTCATAATCACAACATTTTTTTGATATCCATCAACTTGTGCTTTTTGAATCGGAATTGGATCAGTAATTCCTCCATCAAGTAGCCATTTATCTTCATACTCAACTGCTGGTGCAATAAATGGGACAGAGCTTGATGCACGGATAATTTTTAAAATATCATCTCCATGTTCATGCTTATTGTAATACACTGCTTTTCCTGTCTCACAATCCGTTGTGCCTATAACAAATTGTTCTGCCCCGTCTTGGAATGCTTGAAAGTCAAATGGTACAATTTTATTAGGTACTTCATCAAATAAAAAATCCATCCCAAACAATTGGCGTTTTCGTAAAAAATTACGAAATGAGATGTAGCGTGGATCGCTTACAAGTTCTGTATTTACTTTCTTATTTCTCCCTTTTTGACGAGACAAATACGTAGCAGCCATACAGGCACCTGCTGAAACACCTATTACATAAGGAAAATACAAATCCTTTTCCATAAAAAATTCTAATACACCTGCTGTATATAGTCCCTTCATTCCTCCGCCTTCTAAAACTAATCCAATATTATTCATCTATTGTCCCTCTATCATAAGTTCATTGTGTATAAAAAGTTCTTACACAAATATATTAGCATAAGATATTATGATGAAGTATTGAATTTCTTCTTTGCAATTACAATTTAATTCTTATACCGAAAAGTAAGAATCTGCTTTTTCATTACATGTTACAATAAAAGAGATTCATTCTATATCTATACATAGAGGAGGAATTCATAATGGGTTTATTTAGTGGTTTTTTAGGAAATGCATCTGATGCAGATATAAGTGGAGTAGAACGCGATTTACAAGCAATTATGCTTGATGATGAGCAAGTAGAACACGCTTATAAGTTAATTCGTGATTTAATCGTATTTACAAATCGCCGTATGATTTTAGTAGATAAACAAGGTATGACTGGTAAAAAGACGGAATATCATTCTATTCCCTATAAAAGTATTACACAATTTAGCATCGAAACAGCTGGGCATTTTGATTTAGATGCTGAATTAAAAATTTGGATATCTGGTATGCATTCACCAATTACGAAAGAATTTAGAAAAGACGATAGTATTTATAGCATTCAAAAAGCGCTTGTAATGTATACAACAAAATAA
>NZ_JBALLY010000122.1:0-2122 GCF_036963045.1 Bacillus sp. JJ864
ATACTTTGTGTATACAAAATAAGAAAGGAGTGTGTCTAATGAAAAAAGCATATTTTTCAATTCGTATCTATAAGAATGCACTGAATCCGAAATATGTTGAAGCTATTGGACATGCTCTTTTCGTATTTAATCGTGCGAAACATTTCGCTTTTCAAACGCAAGTGTTAGAAAAACGTTCTGGCATCTCCATGCGTTCTGATAGTATGCAAATTACTGTAAAATCACGATTTAATCTGAATGACTATTATGCAAATAGTGCAGTACAGGAAGCCAATGCGCTGTTTTCTGCTCAGACAGAATTGAAGAAATTGTATATTGAAAATAAAAATGAACAAATTAAAGCTGTAAAAAAGAAGATTAAGAAAACCAAGTCAGATTTGACAATGCTGAATAAAATGAAAACATCTTTTATCAAAGGGAAGCCAACGTTCAATAAAACGTCTAAAGAACAACAAAGGGGACAATATTTTGTTGTTCAATTTAAAACGAGAACGGATATTTACTATCATGCCTATCAATTTGAGCATGAATATTTAGATGTACGTATTCAAACACTTCGTTCTCGTTTAGGTAGTCTTAAATTTCGGTTGGATAGACTACAAAAACTACTTCATAGTTTAAAAAACAAAGTTTCTTCTGTTGTATTTGGGAGTAAAAAACGATTCAAAGCACCACATACTGTAGATACTTATGTTCAAGATCATACACTTTGGATTCAAGATTTTGAGAAGGCTCGTTACAATCAAATGTTGATTTCGGGTCGAAAAGATGCGAAATCAGGAAACTTTGTATTTACATACAATACAGAAACACAATCTTTACACTTTACAACACCAAACGCTGTTGCAGTTGAAATTCCTAACCTTACATTTCCGTATGGACAAGAACAAGTGAATGCAGCTATTCAAAACCAATGGAATTGTAAAAATAAAAAGAATGCAGGAAAACCCATCAGTTGGGCAATTGAAGATCACGGAAATTACTACATTTTTAAATGCTTAATAGATATTGAAGAGAACCAAAATAAAAACTTCAGCAAATCCGATGGTGTCATTGGAGTAGACTGTAATTTTGACCACTTTGCTTGGTCAAACATAAATAAACAAGGACAGCTCATAAAAACGGGTGTATTATCCTTTGATATTTTAGGTAAAACATCAGAACAAATTACTAAAATGATTGAAGCAGAAGCCATTGCATTAGTTGATATTGCTGTAAAAGCAAACAAACCGATTGTTGTAGAAAAATTAAAAATAACAAAAGGAAAGGTTAAGAACCCTTATGGCAATAAAAAAGCAAATATGATGATAAGCATGTTTGCTTATAAAAAGATGATTTCAGCTATTAAAAGCCGTGCTGAGAAGATGGGTGTAGCAGTATTTGAGGTAAATCCAGCGTACACTTCTCAAATTGGTAAAATCAAATATATGAAACGTTTTGGTATCAGTATTCACCAAACAGCTTCTTATGTTATTGCTAGAAGAGCAATGGGATTGAAAGAAAAACTTCCACCAATTTTGTATTCACTATTACCGGAGAAGATGGTAGGTCTGCATCATTGGGCGCAATGGAAGTGGCTGTCTGGCATCCTGTCTGATTTGCGTGTTCACACATTCTATCAGATGGAGCTTTCGAACCATAACAAGATTCGTTCTGCGAATGAAATTTTCCCTCCAGGGGCTCTTACAGACTTGGAAGTAAAAGATTTGTCTAAGTTTGAAAGCAGAAAAACCATACCTTGTTGAATGGGTATGGTCTGCGAAGCATTTTGTCTTAGTTGTCCCTTTTGGGAATCCCCTTCCTCAAAAATCCGTTAGGGTTTTATGGGGGTAGTTCAATAATCTAAGGATACTTTGATTATATTTTTACATATAATCAAAAGTTTTAGGTTGCACAAAAAAACGACTTTTCAGATTTGGTTACCCATTAAAAATAAAACTTTTAAATGAACAATCAAAATACACAAACACAAAAAAGACGAGTCATGCTGACTCGTCTCAAATTGCCTGGCAACGTCCTACTCTCACAGGGACAAAGTCCCAACTACCATCGGCGCTAGAGAGCTTAACTTCCGTGTTCGGTATGGGAACGGGTGTGACCTCTCTGCCATCATTACCAGACT
>NZ_JBALLY010000123.1:0-11232 GCF_036963045.1 Bacillus sp. JJ864
GAACATTACCTTCTAAAAAAATTCTTTTTCCTCTAAATGAATTATTCTCACCACTTTTTATTCCCATACTTCTAAGTATACGATGAGGTTCATTTATCCAATCATTGTTTTTGGATATCCCGATTCATACTGGCGCGGTCATCGGAGCCGTAAGGACGAAAGAGAGGTAGGGCTTTCGTTGTTTTGAGGTTTCAAAAACGATAATGAACATTTACTGTTCTTATCTTCCGTTTTAACGTAAAAACGATAACAAATTTAAATATATACTTATATTTACTTGGTTTATATAAATAAGAGACACACCTTTAGTAATATTTTAAAGGTTGTTTATATGAAAACAACCAGGACAGTACAATGGTTTAAAAGTGAAAAAGGATTTGAATGTATGAAAGCATCAAACGGTAGTAATGTTAACAACAACTTGCTTGCAAACAAGTTAACAGCGACCCAATCAAAGAATGTTGTAAAACTATAAGAAAACGAAAAGAACATGCAGGTAAACCTGCATGTTCTTTATTATTCATCTACAGTCTCATTTTCATCTTTACTAATACTGTCATCAATAGATTGAGTATCTTTATTCTCCATACAAACCATTGCATGATAAATTTCTGCATACAATCCAAACACTTGGTACACACTTCCAAGAAACGGCATGAGAATCCCTCTTTTCCAAATAATACATTCCAAAGTTAAGGATTCCCTATCTTTCCTTAAACATTCGTTTTTGTATCTTCCTCTTCTATTTGGATATTAAGAAGATGTAACCATTTCTTATATGGTGCACTGTTTGGATCTACAAATTCTTTTGCGTGTGAGCGATTCCATAGTTGCTTTACAAATAATGCTGCTTCTTTTTTAGCTGCTAATTCTGCACCAGTCCCGTAATAAGCTTTAAAATACTGTTCAATTTCATCCACAAGTAATCGCAATAACTCATCAGAAGTTTCTTCTAACGTTGGGTCATATTTCGCTTCCTTATCATACATCAGGATAATGTCTAAAATATTATGAACATGTTCTTTTCGAAGCCATCTTATATCTTGCGCACCTAGTACAAATGAATGTGTATACAAATGTCCTCCATGCTGCAACGCTTTTTCCTGTTCTTCTTCAAAACGAGAGATGATATTTTCATATATAAATGGATTATGAAGCAGGGCACGGTGTAATTTATACCCTTCATTCGTTACATTTTTTCCCATTGATTGA
This sequence comes from Bacillus sp. JJ864, assembly GCF_036963045.1. Lineage (NCBI taxonomy): Bacteria > Bacillati > Bacillota > Bacilli > Caryophanales > Bacillaceae > Bacillus > Bacillus sp. JJ864. Next base: position 1,213 of record NZ_JBALLY010000123.1, read on the forward strand.
ATAAGAGAACTTCGGCCCACTCCGTTATATTGGTAAACGAACTGACCATCTACCGCAGTAAGGCTAAACCAACGATACATATATGCATATAATAAAGCGCGATTACACTTCTCATAGTCTAACTTCGTTTGCGTTGCATTTAAATCTGGCATAAACGCTGGCAAATGCCAATATTTATCGAGATGAGGCGTTAAATTTGATTTACGAATGTTTAATTTATTTACGCGGCGATAATACGCTTGAAAGTAGTCTCCCTTCTCGTTTACATATCCATTTACAATATGCCCGAACGACAATTTTGGAAAATCTTGTAGGGATAAGCCGTAATGCGCACGGTAACATACAATTTCATACGGCGAAAAAGCTTTATCAACGGTTTCTTTTTCTTGAAACATTTCTTGGAGCGCTTCTTCATTTAATTCTTGCTGAACAAATGGATGAATACCCCAATATTGCAATTCACGATGATGTGCAACTTTCGGTATAAATGGACTTGCAAGATGCAATAAATCTTCTATTTTTTCACTGACATACTCTGCCATATCACGTCTTTGAATAATAGCTTCTTTTCGAAGCGCTTCAATAATATTTAATTCTAGCTTATCTCTGTACCGTTCTTGCAGCTCCTTTTCACAATACGTTAAAATGTGTTTTCGATAAAAATCCTCCACTTTTCGAGATTGCCCTTCCTCCGCCCCTGCTTCCCGGCAATACTCTCTATATAAACTCATATAAATTTCAGCAGATATCTCTTTTGGCAGCACACCATTGTTTACATGGCGATGAATGTCGTTCCATATTTCTTCCTGCATTCGTTCATCTGCTAATACGTATACATTTGTTGGGTTTGTTTTCCCCTCAAATTCTTTACTGCGTTTTTGAATGTCTAATAATAAGTTTTCACGGGTTTCTTGTAAATTATCAAAGAAACGCTCCCAGTATTGAATCATTTTATCTACAGCTTGATATAAAGATTGATACACAAGTTCTAATAGCATTTCTTTTCGGTACTCATTTAACTTGTGTACATATTGGGTGGCGATATCTTGAAATTCTTTTCGAAACATACGCTGCTCATTATGAAATACCTTTCCCATCCACCCTTGCTGCTGTGTGAGTTCAACACGGCGAACGGCTGTTACCGTTCCTTCAATATTACTCACATTAAACTTTTTATCGTAATTTTGAATGAGATTCCGCTTTTGCTCATTATTTTCGTGCAAACGGTTCATTTTCTCAGTTAACAATTTACGAATTTCATATAACATATACCTTGCCGCAACAGGATGAACAGGATCAGTTTTCTTCAAAAACCATGTATTTAACTGATAGGACTGTCCTTCTGAACCACTTGGCGTAAAACGATCTGCTTCAATTATGTCATAAACTAATGTTGTTACATGCTCATGTACACGACTTGGGATCGCATACGCATATAACCGCACCGCATGGTCAACTCGTGCGACTTCCCCTTTCATTTGCTCCGCAATTTTCAACTTTGCAGCCGAAATTTTACACTCACGCTGCAAACGATTTAACTCTTCATCTTTTTGCACTGTACGCTGCACATAACTTTCTACCGACTCGAGAAACAATTTTGCCTTTGATATACCAATTTTTCCACCTTCTGCCCCTTCACGTGCTTCATAGTACATCTGTTTATAAAATACATGTGCTTGTTCTGGACGAGTAGCTAAATGTTCTAAATCCTCTAAGAGGCTCTTCCCTCGCTCTGGTTTTTCACGTTGCATACCGCGGTGAACGTCTTGCTCATACCGACTTTTCTTCTCTAAAAAGAGTCGATCTAAATGAAGCCATGATTCATCTAGCCCTTGCACCGCCCATTTCAAAGCACAATAACGAAGAACATTTTCATATGGATAAATAAGTTTCGCGACTCCCGCTCCGCAATATCGCGCTTTACCATTTGAATCAGCGAGTTGCTGAATTTGATTATCTTCCTGCGCGAAGTGACTCGTTGACATTGGACTAAATAGTTGCAAATAAATCGTATTTGTCATTTGTTCCATATAGTCGGACAAACTATTTAAATGATGTCCATGTAAATTTTCATAATCATATAAAAAGCAATAATTATATGGTAAGTGGTGTTGCATTATTGTATGATTTGTACGACCATCTTCATCCACTTGATCAGGCCTATATTCTAACTCAATTGTAACGCCCCCGCGGCGTGATAATTGTCCTGTAGATCCTAATGTAATAGCGTGTAATTCTTTTAACGATGCATAGCCGTTTGCTTGCACTGCCTCAAATTCTTTCCCGCTTATTGTGCGCGTCTTTACGAGAGCGTCAGGAAGCAAGAAAGCGCCGCGAATTAAAATGTTGTGATGTTGCAACTTTTTTCGAAGCATTTCTCGTAAATAAAGAGCGATTTGCAAAAACATACCGGATCCTGTACCACCTGCTAATGATGTAATAATAATGACCCGTACACCGTACTCTGTTTTATCACTAGTGACCGGAAAAATTTTCTCAATTTCCTGCCAAAATGATGTTAGTTTATCTTCCTTCATTGCCGCGCGAAGTGCTAAACGAGAAATAACTCGAAGCTGACCTGCACCTTCTGTTAACGGTTTATCTAGTATAGTTGGATCAATCGGAAACCAGTCTGGGATTGTTGGATCTTCTGCTATATATTCGCGCGGTGTTTTACTAGAACTTGTTTGCGTCACAAATTTACGTATATGCTGAAAGTGGCTTAACGTATTAATATCTGTATCAAAGACGTGCATTGCTACTTTTTTGCGCCGCTCTAGCGGAAGCTTTCGGTAAATATCATGCGTAATCGTACTCCCAATTCCTCCAAGTCCAATTAAAATTGTTGGCACTTGAAAATCCATGTGAATCACCTTCCTATTTATTCACATTCATACTTATATACTTCTTTTCCATAACCGCGATCAATAACAAGCATTTCGTTCGGATATAACGTTTTATGATCACGTCCTGCTTCTTCATCTGTTAAAAACATACCATCAATCACCATACCTGGTACTTGCGAATCTTTCGTCACAAATATAGATTTTGAAGCTTTTTTTGCAATAAACGTAACGGACTGTACTGTTTTCCGTTCTGCTCGAAATGGAATACCAAAATAATGATTCCACCATTTTGTCCGCAGTGGTTCTGGTTCAGATTTGTATAACCAATCTTCCGCAATCGATTGGTCCCATTCATAATATATAAGCGCCTTCCTATGAAAACGCGGACGAACCACCCATCCAATAATAAGAGTTGCAACTATGAGTAAGATGATACTAAACGGTAGAACGAGCTGAAAAATGATCGCATAGCGCTCGAAAAAAGGGACATCGATAATAGAAAGTACAAATTGTTTACTTACTTTTTGTGATTGTGAATCTCGTAATGTGATGGTAGCTTCTACGGTGCCGGTATCTGTAAAATTAAATGTGTTGGAGTAATAAGGACGAGGATAGACATACAGTTGATTTCTATGTTGCTTGATCTCGTAGTTCATAGATTTACGAAATGTAACAGTAGCTGTTTTCAGTAATTCCTTTACTTCTGCTTCTGACATTGCTTCACCATTCAATAGCGGTTGTATGATAAATGGTCCGCTATACTTTAAATTTGTTACCTTTTCTGTATAATTCGTTGTCACAACTTGTAATGATAGTTTTGGTTTTGGTACAGATTGAATATAAAATCCTTTTGTTTGGCGATAAAACCCTTTTATATTCATGTGCACATTTCCACGTATCGATTCTTTTTCTATCTTTGTTTCATAGTAGAAGGCTTTCCGCTCTCCATTCCATTTCATCGTATACATTTGACCATTCATTTCTATTTGTGCGGTAAAATATGAAGCATCTACTGGTACATTGGTTGGTTTTGCTTCTATAATTACTGTTTGACCTTCATAGAATTGTTCTGTTGTCTTTTTCTGCTCTTTTTCATAAGTGGAAATCGTATAATCTAATGCTGGTTCGACAAGCACTTTCATATTTTCCTTTGAAACTACCGAATCAATGTCTACTATATATGCACCGGGTTCGATTACTCCATTATTTTTAGACATAATATGTGTAATGCCACCATATAGCCCCATTCCTTCCGGTGCTTGAATCGAAAATTTTGATTGTAGCTGGATTGACCCTTTTATATTTTGAATACGATACGGTACTCTCTGAGAAGATTGATCAACTAGCGTAATTCGTTTTAACGGAAATGGTGTTGTAATTTCAATTTTGTTTCCTACTATATTTGTTTTCACTGCCTCTTCTACTGATGAAAATGGATCACGATTCGCTACGAATGCAGCCGTTTGGTTCACACTGTGAATAACACCATCTTCTCCGCTTGTAGGTAGTACGATTCCATTCGTTTGTTGTTTCCAAATCTCTTTAAAGATGTTCATTTGTATTTGCTCTTGCGTTCCTAAATTTTCTTCCATTGTAATTAATACCGCATGTAAAGAAACTTTTTTTACTTCCATTTCTTTTTTAAACTTACTTAACGTTTCTGAAATTCGCTTTTTCTCACTTTCATCTTGCTTTTCTAGCTCATTAAAAGCGCCATCTGTTAGAACAATAAGCCAAAATTCTCGATTGGCATTCACCTGAACCTCCCTCTTCATCGATTGAATTGCCGTTTCTACCGATTGAAAAGGAGTATTCGCTTGCTCATTCCAAGTTTGAATCTTGTCAATCTCTCCTTGTCGCTTACTATTCCCCAAAGAAACTGATATCTCCTCTGCCGGATGACTCATTGGTACATAAGAAAACGTATCCTTTTCATCTAATAATGCAATCAAGCTTTGCAGTGCATAATTGGCATATTTCCAGCGATCATTATTACGCATACTTCCAGAGTCATCATACACAAGTGAAACAGCGCGCTGCCTTCCCTCTTCTCCTTTCGCTAAACTAGAAAAAGGATTCATACATACGAGTAGTAAAAACAGAATAGATGTGGCTATGATTCGAATATACATGTTGAAGCTTCGCCACCTTTGTAGACAAATTCCTATGTTTAAACTTATGAGAAGAAATACAAGATATGACTTGTATTTCGAAAAACAAACAAGATCATAATATTATTATGTAAACTGATTATTGAGAAGACGTTTGTTATTTTTTTAATCTCAATAACAAACTTCCTCTACTCCATTTACAATTCAAATAATTATATTCATCTCTGTATCGTGATGAAAAACTGACATTTATGCTTTATAGTTTATATGGGAAAGTAATAACTAAAGATCACTATGCTGCTCAATATAGTTTACATAATTAAATTATTAAAACCTACATTTATAAATATTTTGCTACGATTTTCAAATCCTTATAGGACATTGCTTCAAGTCTTCTTTTCTCTCTACCTTCTATCGTTTCCGCCATATATAAAGCGTTCCAAATTGCCTCTTCCACAGCTTCAATTGTCATCGCGAACAAATGAGAAATTTCCGCCCCGTCTTCACGTAAAAAATGATAGGGTACTATTTCTGTAGTCGGCAGATGAGAAATGCGATGCGCTGTTGAAAAAGCAATGACGATATCCCCGCTACCATGTGCTCCGTAAGAACCTGCCTTTGCCAGTCCAAAATTCGCTCGCTTCGCTACGCGATGTAGTTGTCTATCACTTAACAGTGCATCCGTTGCAATGACAATCATGATAGATCCATCTGGCATTATTTCTTCACTTTCTTTTTGAATATATAAGTCTTCTTTTCTCCCAAAATTCGTAACAACGAGAACACCTACTGTATATGTATCTTTTGTAAAAGTTATCATGCGTGAACTTGTACCAATGCCGCCTTTATATCCAAAACAAGCCATTCCCGTACCAGCTCCTACGCATCCTTCTTCCACAGGGCCATTCTTTGCATTCGTAATAGCCTTAATTGCATGCTTTGGCTTTACGTAAAGCGTTCGAATATCATGTAAGTACCCATCATTACATTCTCCAACAACAATATTTACAGTTCCAGTTGTATCACCAATTTCTTCATCCTGCTCTAGCATATATTGCAATGTCCCTTCTAATACTGGGGCAACCGCAAATGTATTGGACAACATAATAGGACTTTCAAGGACACCAAGTTCTTGCATTTGGATGGTTCCAATTGTTTTTCCAAACCCATTAATAACATACGAACTAGCAAATACTTTTTCACGAAATATATTTCTATCGTGCGGTAAAATCGCTGTAACACCAGTACGAATATGCATATCTTCCTTCAAAGTAACGTGACCAACTAATACACCTTTTACATCCGTGATTGCATTCCATTTTCCAACATCATATCTTCCAATTTTTATTCCGAGCTCACGCAATCGGACTCGTTTCATCCTCTCACCTTTTTCATAATTTTCTTTCTTTTTATTATAACAAAAATGAGAGTGCCATCTATAAGCACTCTTATTGTTTCACATATACTTCTACAACCGGATTTTCTTTCCGATCGGCATGAAGGCGAATATTACTTTCTTTCGTATCATAAATAGTTGCTAACAATAAGATGGTTAATAGGTTAGGAATTTTGCTATCCGTTCCATACTTCCGTTCAAGTGCTTCTTTATACTCAAATGCAAGATCTCCCTGTATATATGTATACACTTCAAATCCATCCTTTAAATCACAAACAATACTATCAATAATATCCGCTCCAACTTGACGCTCCATTTCTTTTCGCAGTGCATCTATTAATTCCTCCCATGATACTTCATACGTTTGAAACGCATCTGAACGATTCATTTTTTCTCTCCTTTTTATTTTACCTAGCAGGCAATCGGATTTTTCATTACTAGAAAACATTCTTTCCCTATCCTTCCCGTTTTTCATCGTAATTATGAACTTGTAGACAAACGTACAAGCCGCTCTTGTCCCTTTCTCATATCGTAATATTGGAAAGAGAAAGGGGAGAAATTTTATGAGTTCTCATCAACATTATTACACATGTCGACGATATCACGGACGAGTCGTACGTATTGAAGACTATGACGGCAATACTCACCTTGGAAGAATTGTCGATGTATCGGATAAATCAGTATGGATTGAACCAGTTCATAAAAAGCGATTTGACTACGGATTTGGCTATTCTGACTGTGGATGTGATGTTTGCGGCGGTTTAGGAGAATGCGATAATTGTGGGTTTGGATTTGACGGATTTGGACGCGGTGGATTTGGACGCGGTGGATTTGGACGCGGTGGATTTGGTGCTGTTGAACTTGGTTTTGGATTTATTTTTGGCATTACATTAGCTGCTTTATTTTTCATTTAAAAAAAGCCAACATGTGTTGGCTTCTTCATTTTTGACAAATAAAAATTCGATGTCCTAATCTATGCTTATATTGCTGTGAAATATGTTCATGCAAAGTCCATGCCTCATACAAATCTTGTGAAATAATATCCGATATATCCCACTCTGGTTGTTCTACATGTGAAGAGATTGTTTCAGCAATCGTTCCGCCTCCAAGCACACGCACTGATGTAAATTGCGCTTCTTGAAAGAGTGAAATCCATTCCTGCTCTGTTAATAGCTGTTCCATTCCATATAAGGCTACGATCTGTTCTTCCTCATGTACTGGTAGGTGTTGCTCAGTTACCATTTCAATAACAAGCAGCGCCCCGCCGCGTTGTAAGACACGATAACATTCATTTATCGCCTTCCTCTTATTTGTAAAAGCAAGCACAGACTCTCCTAATACAATATGAAATACTTCATCGTGAAACGGTAGTTGCTCAACACTTCCTTTTATAAGTTCAATATTTACTCCATCTTGATTCCATCTCTTTCTTGCTTTTTGAAGCATCGTTTCATTCATTTCAACTGCACTTACCACTGAGCCATATTGTTTCACAATATAAGAAGCTGTCCTGCCCGTTCCACACCCAATTTCCAATAACTTTGTATATGGTCCTAATGAAAGCTGTGCTAATAACTGCTTTGTTAATGTAAAACCTCCCGGATGTGCACTTCCAATACCAAATGCTGCAAGGAAATCTAAATAAGAATATTGTTTCATAAGTATCTCCTTCTATCTTATACTTAGCGATGGAATTAAATAGATAACATGTTGATAAAAGTTTCACTTTATTGTAGTACTGCATATGTATTCATCACACTTCAAAATGTGCACAAAGAAAAATGGTTAAGAAATTGTTGTTTCAAAATCATTCATGCCACTACCTTGAAGGAGTACAACCATTTATACATAAAAAAAGTGATAGCTTCCTCATTTTCAACGAGAAAGCTACCACTTTTTATACTATGAGGATTTTTTCGCAGACTGCTGTATTATATCCTCTTTTTAACTGATTCTTATTTTTTGTTGTCTTTTTCAGTGATATATGCCCATTTATAGCTGAAATCGCCGCCAAAAGTATGAGAAGCGATATCATGTACGTACGGACGTACTAAGAAAGAGTTACCACGTTGGTATAACGGTGCAATTGCCGCATCTTTAAGTAAGATTTTCTCAGCTTTTCCAAGTTGTTCCCAACGAGTTTTCACGTCACCTAATAGTTCTTTTTTACCTTTTTTCACGATTTCATCATACTCTTTATTTGAGTAACCCATTTGGTTATGAGAGTTAGTTGTTTCGAACATATCAATAAATGTCATTGGATCTGGATAGTCTGGTCCCCAACCAGCGTAAGAGAAATCATAATCTTGCTCTGTTTCTAACTTTAATTTTTGTTTAAACGGTTGGTTTTTCAAGTTAACTTTTAAGCCTGGTAAGTTTTTCTCTAATTGTTCTTTTAAGTACTCACCGATTTTCTTCGCGTTATCAGTATCATAGTTTAACAATTCAAGTGTAATTTCGTCTTTACCTAATTCTTTCTTCGCTTCTTCCCAAAGTTTTTTCGCTTCTTTTGTATCATATGCTACGTCTTTAACAGAACCACCGAATGAATCACGGAAATCTTTTTTATCTGGACCAGTTGAAAGCGTTGCTGGCACAAGGAAGTCTGCTGGCTTAGAGCCGTCATTTAAAATAACGTTCGCTAATGCTTTTTTATCAAATCCTTTTGCAATTGCTTGACGAAGCTTCGTATTTTTCAATGGTGTATCTTGACCGCCGCGTTTTTGATTTAGGCGTAGGAAGTATGTTGATGGATCTAACTCTGTTTTGAACTCATCTTTGTTCCCTTTATATTTATCAACATATTCTGCTGCTAATACAACACGGTCAGCTTGGCCACTTTCATATAAGTTAACGCGAGTAGATAGCTCCTTAACTACGCTAACATTAATTTCATCTAGCTTCACAGTTTGCTTATCCCAATATTGATCATTTTTCTTATATTTCCATCCTTGCTCATGCTTCCATTCAGCTAAAGAGAATGGTCCGTTGTACACTAATGTGTCAGCTTCTAGGCCGTACTTATCGCCTTTTTCTTTTACAACTTTTTCATTTACTGGATAGAATGAAGCAAATGATGTTAATTGAATAAAATATGGAACTGGATTGTCTAATTCCACCTCTAATGTATAGTCATCAACAGCTTTTACACCTAAAGAATCTGCTGATGCTTTTCCTTCATTAATTGCCTGTGCATTTTTTACATCATACATAATGAATGCATATTCAGCCGCCGTTTTTGGATCTAACAGACGTTGCCATGCAAAAACGAAATCTTTTGCTGTTACAGGGTCACCGTTTGACCATTTTGCGTTTTTACGAAGCGTGAATGTATATTTTTTTCCATCGTCGCTCTTTTTATATGATTCTGCAACACCTGGAGTTGGCTTATTATCTTTATCAAGACGGTATAAACCTTCCATTACGTTGTTTAACACAATAAATGAAACTTGATCCGTTGATTTAGAAGAATCCATAGATGGAATTTCATTTGTTTCTAATAAATTCAATACTTGCTTGTCCGCTAACTTACCCTCTGTTTTTTTGTCACCATTTTTCGAATCTGTACTTGCTTTTTTGTCCCCTGCCCCAGAACATGCCGTTAGTGCCACACTCATCGCTAATACTGGTGCTACTACAGCTGCAATTTTTTTCATCTTTTTCATTT
>NZ_JBALLY010000124.1:0-13692 GCF_036963045.1 Bacillus sp. JJ864
CTTTTTAGTCTAGCATCACTTCTCCCTTGATAGCTGGTACGCGTTTTATCCAACCCGAAAACTAATTACTTCGAACAATACGGAAAGACATCCACTTCACCTCATTTGAAAGATTTATATTTATTATACTCTATGGAATTTTTTGTTTATATTGTAAAATACACACACTGCATACTTACTCCCACAGTTGGAGATTATTTCAAATATACAAATTTGCATAATGAAAGAAGGGAATTCGTTTTGGATAAAAAACTGAAATTAGCATTTTCTGGTGGTGGATTTCGGGCTTCATTCTATGCACTTGGAGGGTATAAACGGCTAGTTGAATGTAAATTAGATAAATATGTCTCCAGTATCAGCTCTGTTTCTGGAGGTAGTATCACTGCTGCCGCTATTATGCTCGCCTTATATAAGGGCGGTGAATTTCGAAATGTGATTGATTTTGAAGAGCGTGTGATTACTCCATTAGTGAAACTCGGACAAATCGACCTTCGCACAAAATTGATTACAAATTCTTTTACAAAACAAGTCTTATCTTTGAAATCTCTTCGTGAGAAATGTAGTCATGCACTTCCAACGTTACTTGATGAATCCCTTTGCGGCGGAGTCCGAATGGAAGAATTACAAAACCTTCCGATTACTTGGTATTGTAATACAACTTGTTTAGATACGATGCGGATGTTCTATTTTTCAAATGATCATATGTATGGCACATATATAGGACAAACAAATCAAATAGATGACATTTCCATTTCTTATGCTGTGGCTACTTCAGCCGCTTTTCCGTTATTATTTGCTCCTATTTCTTTATCAGTAGCAGATCGAATCTTTAGCGACCCAGACAATCGCATGCAGGGGAGTCCATTAGAAAAATATGATACCCTTTGGTTCTCAGACGGAGGTGTTTTCGATAATATTGGAACAGAACCGTTGATATTATCGGATCAGGACGGAACCGATAATACGAAACATAGCTATCCTCATCTGGCAAAGCATAGAAAAGAACCTATGAAATTCATTCCTAAAAACCCCGATGAGATATACTTGGTGTTAGATGCCTCTGCGGCTGAAAAAGAGTGGAAAGAAAATGAAAAACCAACACATTTTGAATTAAACAAACGCATTTTTGATACATCGAATAGTCAAATTGTAGTATTAAGAAGAAAAATGCTGCGTAATCTAGATCCCGAAACGTATCCAGGATTACAGCTCATTCTTAGTAAACCTATTCAGACTTTATTAGATCCAAACAACAATCCTTTTTATACCGACAACGTTTCCTTACCAGACTACCATTTTTATTCGTCTCCTTCCGATCAAGAGAATATTGAAAAATTATTAGCGGGACTTCGGACGGATTTGGACGGATTCCATGATAGTGAAATTCAAACATTGATACGTGCAGGTGAAATTCGAATGGACATTGCCCTGCGGACGTTACTACCAGATTATATGAAGAATTTACAAAACATATCGATCCCTACATTCGCATCGGAAGATATAAAACAACTTTCAGATACACTACGGTCAGGTGGCAAACATCGCTTAGCTGGCAGCCTTTTTCAAAAACTTCATGATATGAAGGAATCTTGAGCGATATGGCCTCGCTATCCCTTTAGTGTGTTTATACAAAAGGGATGGCATTTTTTCGTTATAGTATCTTAACTTGATACACATGTATGGTGACCTCTATATTATAATTATCTATGTGATGAAACCAATATCTAAAAAGGAGTGTCTCTAATATGTACAAACTCAAAACAACAGAAACCAACAATAGTGTAATTGAGTTTATCGAAAGTGTTGAAAGTCCAAAAAAACGAGAAAATGCCTATCAATTATTAGATATATTTACTGAAACAACAGGATACACAGCAAAGATGTGGGGACCGAGCATTATCGGATTTGGTACATACCACTATAAATATGAATCTGGTCATGAAGGAGATGCCCCATTAGTAAGCTTTTCCCCTAGAAAAGCCAAAATCAGTTTATATTTTGCAGCTGGTGATCCTAAGCGAGAAGAACTATTGAAAAACCTTGGAAAATACACATCTGGAAAATCATGTGTATACATTAATAAAGTAGCTGACATTGATATTCATGTTCTAAAAGCGCTAATCGAACAATCTGTAAGCTTTTTAAAAGAGACGTATCCAAATCATTAATGAGATTTATTTAAATAGAGGGGATGGAGAAATACTTTGGAAATAGACAACATAAAGAAGATCCTAAGAAAAAAAGCAACTATATTTCAAACAGGTGGAAAAAGACCCGATTTATCTATAAATGAAAGTTGGATTGGAAAGATCCCCTATTCATTACCGAATGAAACTTACCCAATCGACCGTTATAATGGCAAAATGTATGCGATCATGATGCTTAATTTAACTCATGCTCCTTTTGTTCCAGAAGCATTAAAAGATATAAAAGCCATAGCATTATTTCTTTCTCCAAACTTTGATAAAGATTTATCCAACTTATCAGGAAATTTTTGTATTCGAGAATATGATTCTTTAGAGGAATTAGTACCTAATGAAATGTCACTTACGTTTCAAAACCTAAAAGCTTTTCCGTTAATCCCAAAACTAGTAACCGATGAGTTTCCCCTATGGGATACGGATGATTTTCCTAGTAACATGCAAGATAGAATTTTAGAACTTGAAGATACGACCGGAATGGAATATTACGAAGATATTTTTGAAGAAAATCGTTACATACATAAATTAGGAGGTTATGCTTGCTTTGCGCAATCAGGTATCCAATGGCCTCCGGATTATGAATTTGTTTTTCAAATAACGGAAGATCCAAAGGCACGCTTTGGAATTATTCATGGCGGCGGCATTTACTTTGCCAAAAATATGAAAACAAATGATTGGATTGCACATTGTGATTTCTTGTAGGGATAGAATGTTAAATGACTGCGGTTTTAAAAGAGGTGATTATCCTTGAAAAGATTTTTTATGAAAAGAATGAAAAATATAATGTTGCTAGTGGTATGTTTCTTATTTTTAAGTGGTTGTAATTACGAAAATGAAGATCAGGTAAAAAAATATATAAAGAAAAAACATGGAATTGATGTTGTTGTAACACATTGGGGTGCTATACATGAAGGGAATATGGGACATACATATCATACTGTTCAAGCAAAAAACAACAAAAATATGCAATTTCGCGTAGAGGTAAACGGCCTCTTCTATTCAACAATACAAGGTGATGAATACCAATACGGAAAAAATACATATGAGGAATATAAGAAATTTGAACCAACTTTAAAAGAAATGAAAAAGCTAGGCTACGAGGAAGTTGAAAAAGAAAGTGCTCTTCAATATATAGTTGATAATTATGATAAACCAATTGATGAGTTGCTATTAACTTTAAAAACGAATAACAAAATTGATTATAGTCAATTTGAATCCGCAGAATTAGATCGTTTATATGCTCTATTCCAACTCATTCAGAAGAGTAACAGAAAGATAACAGAACTTGAAATTAAGGACCAGAATGGTGAATTTATAGGTCTCCCTTTCAATAATGTGCAAAAAGTTATAACAAAAGAAGAACTGCTCCTAACAATGAAAAACACTTTAGACGGTTATTGGACATATTTGATTCAAACACAAACAAAAGTAATAGATAGATTAAAAGAAATACAAAACGACCGTTTTGTATTTAAAGGTATTACTTGTTCACATCCGAAAGATGGGGAGTGTCCGGAGTATGACGTGAATTTAGTTATTAATGCCAGTGAATTTAAAAACGATTCCCCTTTAATTGAGGATCTAACAAAGGTGATCACTATCCTTAACGAGGAACTACATAATAAAGAATTTACCATATGTTTAACCAACAAGAATGGAACAAGATATAGATCCTGGTTATCATCAGAAGAAATCAGAAAAAGTAATAACATCGAAGAACTTGTAAAAAAACGATATCCTGAGGAATAAATCTTAAACACTTTTTACGTTTATTATTTGGTGTAAGAGCATGTTTCAAAATATGCTCTTTCTTTTATTATGTTGAGACACCCGCTATAACGAAATTTCAAACTGAACCCTAAAACATGCACAAAAAAAAAGAACCTTTCAGCTCTTATTTTGTGCATAATTTCTTATTCTTTAGTTATTCAAATGGATCCTTCAAACCTCTATCTGTTCGGTTATATTTACCACTAACATCACGTAAAAAACATACACTAAGAAACGGCTTGGAAGTGGAAAAAATGATTTTTTACCCATTAAGAATTTTTTTGCGAAAAGCAAAGGTTTATGGTGATTTTTATCTCATATTTTCCCTAGTATTCTATAAAAACCGCCAAAACAAAGTCTTAATTACGTTTTTTATTAAAATCATTTACATTCCTTAGTATATATTTCCTACGATTTATTAGTGTTCTCCGTTACCATCTAATTACAATTTCGTTGCTCTCCAAAATCAAAAAATAAGATGAACTTCTAAAAAACTTTTCGATTAGGGCTTTAGAGAACTTCAAAATCCTAACTTGATGGGCATGCCATATTTGCCCCTTGTATTTTGCTAATGACATGCTAAAGACAACATGAATGAGTTCATCATAGTTATCTTACCTTAAAAATCTTTCAAAACTCTTTCATAAATGTTACAAAATCATTACATTTAAATATACAGAATTATGAAAATTACAGTTGATATGAATAAAAAATTCCACGTTTTAGTTATGAGTCTTTTTAATAAACTATAAAAAAAAATTATAGTTTATAGGGTACGCCAATCGAAGAACATCATAATAAATTTCTTGAATCACTTTCATATGTATTCTACCTTTTAGCAATTTCTTCATGTCTGGATGCTGTCCCGGCTTTTCAAACGTGTATAGTTTAGAACCCACTAGGTCCCGTAATCTTGAAGTAAGCGAAATCCCGACAAATTTCCACAGTTAAAATATATACATTTCCCTAAAACAAAGGAGATATCATAATTTTTCTCTTTTTTCTTTTAATCTTCGACACAATATGACAAAACAGTTATAACTAAATCTGTTATGCTTGTTAGGCAAATCTTACATTTTGCACTTTTAAAATGAGTAAAAATGAAAAAGAGGGATTCATATGCAAGCATTAATGGTATTATTCTTTTTTGCTGCTATTGCTATATGTGTAATGATAGTAGTAGCCGCTATTAAAAAGAAAAGGAAAAAGAAATTAGTTATTTCAGCAATTTCTTGTTTAGTATTGTCTATGGTGTGTTTCTCATTGTCACCAAAAACAGATAATGTAAAAAATACAGAAACAAAGGCAACTTCTGCTGAACCTAAGAAAAAAGAAAACTCAAATAACGAGAAAGTCGATCAAAAGAAAGAGAAAGAAAACACCGCCCAACAAAAACAAACTGGCAATACAGATAAAACTACTTATGAAAACGAAATAAAGCCTAAAATCGATGAAATGATTAAAGAATACGATGAAATTTGGAACAAAGAATGGAAGCCAGTTTGGGAAGAAGTCAATAAGGATCCTTCTTCTGTAGATAAAAATTCTTTAAAAGAAAAAATGGAGTCAATTTCAAATAAATACAATGACCTTTCTAAAAAGAATATAGAATTCAAAGCAGCTGATAAACTAAACGATCCTGTACTAAAAGAGAAAATGATTAAATTTAGAGAAGAATTTGGTTTAGCAACAAACTATAGAGGGAACGCTGCAACTGCTATAAACCAAGGTTTAAAAGGTATTGCTCCTATGAAAGGCAGAATGGAAGAAGCTAAAAAGTCAATTAATCTATCCGATAAAAAAATTATAAATGCAGCAGCTAATTTAACAGAAGTTGAAACTAAACTAGGGATTAGTCGTAACTAAAAAAGAGTTCTTTTCATTCTTATTATGATTAATTGTAAATATAAAAATATAAAGAGGGATAAATATAAGTATAAAGTATAAAAAGCTAGATGAACGGTATGGAGTTATTGAATATCCAGTAACATTGACTGATAGGGTTGATATATCAAAGGAACTTCCAAAGACAGAGCGTAAATTTTATGAGTATGCTTTCGATGCATTGAACAAGGTTATGAAAACAGGAGAGAAAATTTACTACTTTGATGTGGCTGATCCGAAGTTAACGAAAACAGGGTTTATTGTTGTTGGAGAACATAACTTGTATTTCGTGATGATGAAAGGCGGACTGTTTGGCGGAGCTGAAGCTGAGATTGTTAAATACAAAGATATTAAGAGTGTTGACTTCGATATCATTCAAGGGATGTTTGGTGTATCAATCATGAACACAGAAATCATTTACTTAGAACTAAAAAAGATGTTCGGTTCAAAAAAGCGTACTATCCGTAATATTCCAGATTACAATATTGATTCGATTGTAAAAGTACTACGCGATAGATTGAAATAGAGATTGGAGAATCATGAATGAACAAGAAAAAAATAATAGGTGTATTGATAGGAGTATCTGTTTTAATCGTAATTATTAATATTTTTATATCAAAAGATAATGTATCTCGAGCTGAATATAATAAATTAGTTGATAAAAACTTTGATGAAAAACAACAGTTAAGAAGCGAAATTAAAGACTTACAAGCTGAAAAACTATCATTAGAAAATGAAGTAAAAAGATTAAAAGAGGCTCAATCGAAACCAGTTGCTCAAGCTACTCAAACGCAACCTGTTCAACAAGAACAACCAAAGAAAGAAGAGCCAAAACAGGAACAGCAACAAACGACAGATGCTTTTGAAAATCCTATGAAAAAAATTGATAAAGCTGGCGCTATGGATAAAGTTAAGGAAAAAGCAAAACAAGACTTCCCAGACGACTATTCCACACAAAATTATGTTGCAAAAAAACAATCAGAAGCGTTTGATTACTTGAATAGGATTGCTATCAAATCTCAGGAAGAATTAAATATAATGAATAACGCATTACGTGATTTTCCTAATGATTTTTCAACAGCTAAATATGTGTATGAAAAACAAATGAAAGCAAAAAGCGAGCAATAATAAAATTGAACAAAATACTTATTAGTAAAGGGCTCTATATGGTGACCCATCAAGTTAACAAAAGTAAGAGGCTGTCCAAAAAGTGAAACTTTTGGACAGCCTCTTTTTACTAATTTTCATTAGAAATCGAAGTTATCAGGATCTGGACCAACGCGGTGATTTTCGTTTAATGCATCGATTTTTTCCATATCTTCTTTTGTTAATTCAAAATTAAATATATCAGTATTTGCAATAATTCGATGCTCTTTCGTTGATTTTGGAATTGTTACAATGCCATTTTGTAAATCCCAGCGTAAAATAATTTGCGCTGTTGTTTTACCATATTTATCAGCTATTTCTTGTAATGTTTCGTTATCTAATAATTGACCTTGCATAAGCGGTGACCATGCTTCCATTTGAATTCCTTGCTCTTTACAGAAAGCTTGTAGTTCTTTTTGTGTTAAACGTGGGTGATATTCCACTTGGTTAATCATCGGTTTCATTTCTGCATCTTTCATGACATCTTGCAAGTGATGGATTTGGAAATTACTTACGCCAATCGCACGCACATGGCCATTTTTGTAAAGTGTTTCTAACGCTCTCCACGTATCTTTATATTTTTCTTCTACAGGCCAATGAACAAGGTATAAATCTAAATAATCTAGTTCTAATTTTTTTAAGCTCTCTTCATATGCAGCGATTGTTGTTTCATATCCTTGATCTGCGTTCCACACTTTTGAAGTGATAAATAAATCTTCTCTCGAAATCCCAGCTTCTTTTATACCTGCACGGATGCCTTCACCCACTGCTTTCTCATTTCCATAAATCGCAGCTGTATCGATACTACGGTATCCTTCTTTAATCGCTATCTTTACAGCCTCTACAAGTTCTGGTCCATCTTCTACTTTAAATACACCTAAACCGAACCAAGGCATTTCTACACCATTATGCAATACTGTTTTACTTTGTAAATTTTTCATTATACTTTTCTCTCCTTTATTTTACTTGACCTCTTTTTTCTAACTTCATACTCCAAGCTGTTAAAATAACAGCGCCTACTACCATAATGCCGCCTACCCATGCTGTATGAATGAACCCTAACGAGTTCGTTACAATACCACCTAAATAAGCCCCAAGAGCAATTCCTGCGTTAAACGCTGCAATATTAATTGCTGAAGCAACATCGACAGCGCTCGGTACAAATCGTTCAGCCAATATAACGACATACACTTGTAGCCCCGGAACATTCATAAATGCGAATAGCCCCATGAAAATAATCGTAATAAGCCCTGCTACTTGAAATGGCGCTGTAAATGTCAGTACGAATAATACAATTGCTTGAATGAAAAACATATAAAATAATGCACGAATTGGATTATGATTTGATAGCTTCCCACCGATCATATTTCCAATCGCAATTGCAATTCCATACACTAATAAAATGATTGTAACGGTACTTTCTTTAAATCCTGTTACCTCTTGTAATAACGGAGATAAATACGTAAATGTTACAAATGTTCCCCCATACCCTAATGCAGTAATGATGAAAACAAGTAATAGTCTTCCATTCGTGATAAGTTTGAATTGATCACGAAATGATACAGACGTGCCTTTTTTTAAATTAGAAGGAATTAACATACTGTTTGCGATTAAGGCAACGATTCCAATTACCACAATCACCATAAACGATGCTCTCCAGCCGAATTGTTGACCAATAAATGTTCCAATTGGTACACCTGTAATAGTCGCAACAGTTAAACCAGTAAACATAAAAGCAATCGCGCTAGCACGTTTATTCTCTGGTACGAGTGCAGCTGCAATTGTGGATCCTATCGACATAAAAACGCCATGCGCGAAAGCAGATACAACCCTCGCAATAAGTAATACAGTAAAACTTGTTGCAACCGATGCAATTCCATTACCTACAATAAAAACAATCATAATCCACATTAATAATGTCTTTCGCGACATACTAGCCGTTAACGACGTTAAAACAGGCGCTCCAAAAGCTACCCCTAACGCATATAAGGAAACGGTTAAACCAGCTGTTGTAACCGAAACATGTAAATCTTCCGAAATAGATGGTAATAAACCGACACTAATAAATTCCGTTGTCCCAATTCCAAACGCACTAATTGCTAATGCTAATAACGCTAACACACTTCTTCTATTTGTTTGAACCCCTGAAGAAGATACTGTATATGAATTCAATTGAACTCCTCCTTAATACCAGAAATCCAATCATAATAGTATGATAAAAAGGCCCTTTTATCTTCCGAAAAAATATATTATTTCCTATAAATGCTATTATGAATGATTTCATCTTTTTTCTGAATAACGCACCTTTAAGTAATATAGGCACCAAAAAGTAATATAGGAACCTTTTGGTACCGTACTACTCATTTACCTCTTACGTATGTTATTATGAAACATATTCAACGCAATAAAAAGTACGTACTTAAAAGTGCTATAGGTACTTAAAAGTAACCTTTAAGTTATTTAGATCTAAATTCATCAAAGGAGATTTTCATATGAAGAAATACAATATTCCTGTGGAGGCAACTTTAGAGGTTATCGGTGGAAAATGGAAAGTTGTTATCCTTTGTCATTTAAAGAAAGGCAAAAAGAGAACGAGCGAGTTAAAACGTTTAATGCCTGGTATTACACAAAAAATGTTAACACAACAATTACGCGAACTAGAAGCAGACGGTGTAATCCAAAGAAAAATATATAACCAAGTACCACCGAAAGTAGAATATTCGTTAACTGATTACGGTTCGTCTTTAGATTCCATACTAGATTCTCTCTGTACTTGGGGTGAATGTCATCTCGAAAAGAATGGGAACACGTCCATGCTTATTACAGCAGACGAATAACAAAAACGTACAGTATTGTTACGGTGCAAATAATCTTTAGCGTGGAGTTCTTCCGAAATGCTGGTCGTACTCCATACTATATTTTTTATCTCCTAAACCTTATAAACTTGTGGTGTAAATCAAAATTTCACAATTACCTATTCTTCGTTTTATTTCTATTTGTAACTTTTCTTTTGCGAATTCTAAAAAATATGATGGAATTGTTGCAAATTGTACAGTTGTTACCTTGTCACTATACATGACAAAAAAATCAATTTCATATTGATATATCACTGTACCATCATTCTCCTTTCCCTAGCTTACAATTAAAATGCATGCAAACACCCAGTAAAAATTTACAGCCTGTTAATCGAGCTAAATCAAAGATTTAGCTCTTTTTTATGAAAAAACTCTTCGTAAAAGAACGTAAGTTCGTGTATAATAAGAACAAACGTTCTTACATGTAGGAGTGATTACTTTGTATGACTATTCCCTATTACCGAACCGTTACATCTTATGCGTAGACTTACAAAGTTTTTACGCTAGTGTGTCCTGCGTCAAAATGGGACTCGATCCATCGCGTACGAAACTAGCCGTTGTTGGCGATGTGAATAGACAAGGTTCGATTGTATTAGCTGCCACTCCGCCGCTAAAAGACCTAGGAGTTAAAAAAATGAGTCGGCTGTACGAAATCCCTCGGCGGCCAGACATACTTATTGTCAATCCGATTATGGAAACATATATAAGATGTTCGAATTACATAACAAAACTAGCATTACAATACGTGGCGACAGAGGATTTTCATCAATATTCGATTGACGAGTTTTTCATGGATGTAACCGCAAGTCTCCACTTGTTTGCGGATCATCCATATGAATTTGCGCTGAACTTCAAAAGGGAGATATACAAACATACTCGCATCCACAGTACGATCGGCATTGGACCGAACTTATTAATGAGTAAAGTCGCTTTGGATATAGAAGCTAAGAAAACGAAAAACGGAATTGCTTATTGGGTTTATAACGATGTACCTGAAAAACTATGGCCAATACGGCCATTAAGTAAATTTTGGGGTATCTCTCACAGAACGGAAGCAAAATTAACTCGGGAAGGGATTGCTACTATCGGCGATCTAGCGCATTATCCATTGCATTATTTAAAGGAAAGCTTCGGAGTAATCGGCGAAGAACTTCACTTACATAGTAACGGCATTGACTTTAGTCGTATTTCAGAAAAATATGTACCACATGAAACTTCTATTTGTAAAAGCCAAATCCTTTTACGCGATTATGAAATACATGAGGTTCAGCCGATTCTATTAGAACATACAGAAGAAGTTTGCTACAGATTACGCAGCAAACATAAACTAACACGAACGATACAGTTTTCTATTGGCTATAGTAAGGATTCTCCTGGAGGATTCAAAAAATCATGTACATTAGAACGTCCTACAAACCTAACATTAGATATTTATCGCGTTTGCTTAAGACTCTTAAAGCAACTACATACCGGCGAGCCGATTCGCACAGTCAGTATTGGACTAACGAATTTAGTAAACGAAGGCGAAGAACAAATCAGCCTCTTTGATGACATATATGCAAGAGAACGAGAAATCATCCTTGCAAAAACAATGGATGAAATAAGAACACGCTTCGGTAAAAATAGCATCCTGCGCGGAGTATCCTACTCCCCTACCGCTACTGGAAGATACAGAAACACACTGATTGGAGGACACAAAGCATGAATAATATAGGAGTACCCAAAATAAAAGGCCGAGGAATGGTAAAGTGGCAGCCATTTGCGAGTATGCCCGAGCAATTTATCGGTATAAAACAAATCATTAAAGATCAAACAAAAATACCACGTCCGATTGTTACACAAGATATGAAAGAAGACATCGAAAGGGCGCTACTTGAATCAATGAAATTACAAAAAACGATTTTGATTTCTTATTACCAAGATGGGCAGATTTTGCATGAGACAGTTGTTGTAAAAGCGATTGCAGGGCAGACTAGGATGGTGTTTTTTCAGGATTTGTTTGGGGTTACTTTGCGGTTGGGGTTTGATGGTATTGTGGGGGTTGACTAAGATCTAGTGACGGCTATTTTAGCTGTGTATTCAATTAGCTTCATATGGCTGTCTATAGCTCTTTATGATTACAAATCACTCTTTGCGATTATCAATTAATAAGTGCTATTCAATGGTATTTTATCGTAATAATGTCCAATAATTATTAACTCCTCTAGTATTTCTGGTCTTTTACGAATCCACTCCTCAATATATAGTCGCTCATTTAAATCATTCTCAAAAAATGTTGTTTCCCGTATCTCTTCTAGCATCAATAGACAGACAAAAATAAAGAGGACATGTCTTCACAATAGATATGACCTCTTTATTTTTACTTGTTAAGATGTTAGTAATAAAACTAATGTGGAATTGAACAAGTAGGATAGACTAAAACCAAATAATAGAAAAACGATATCTTTGTAGGGCTCTACGTTACAGTGAACCTTTGTGAATAATATAAACTTATTGCCCGTTACAACAGGAATAAAAAATCAACTTGATAAGTATCTATTTCTAACTCTTATCCATGTACTTTTAACTTTCAACCATATTTTCTTTATTTTTTTGAAATGTAACGATATAGAATAAACTACGGTATAAACAAAAATCAACAACCAAAAAACAGCATCCAATATTAAAGTTACATTAAGTGAAGTCCTTCCTATAAATTCCGTATATAATTTGTAACTTGTAACAATAATTAACAGCACTGGAAAAACCAATATATACAAATATCCAGCAAGAGTACTAAACGATTGAAAATTATTCAAATACGATTTTCCTTCTCTTGTGAACATATCTCCTTGAGAATCGTAGGATGAATTCAACTCTTCCTCAACTTTATGGATATAATCATATTGTCGTTCTACTACTATGTTGGTTTGAAAATACCTTACGACCAAACATAATAATCCAAACCATAACATGGTGTGAATTGCATCGCTATTTATACTCAATGTTACTTTGAGTTGTTCCTTTACAATATCTGAAACAGCTTTTGACGGATCAACAGGTACAATGATAAGAATAAACATAGCTGCAAAAACTAACAAAGTGTAAATGAATAATCGATCTCTAAACTTCAGGTATTCCCGCTGCAAAGCAAACGTATCTTTGTAATGGTCGTGAAGTATTTGAAGTTTTGTCTCTTCCTCACCCATAAAATTACCTCAATTTCACAAATTCTTCAGAGCAGTCATTATCGCATCTTTAGTAAATGAATATGCCCAAGATGCACCAGCATTTAATAATTCGTCAGGAGATTCGTAGCTCTTATCAAGTTTAATTGCAAGTAGCTTATTCTTATTAGCTTTACTTCGGTTTACTTCGAAATTAATCCAATTCTTAAATCCTATTTCTTTATGATCTTTGTGCTGTTTGTTTGCTTCTTTGCCAACAATCACAAAAGTATAGGTAGCACTATTGATTTTCTTTGTTAATGCTCCCTTTACAACTGGAATACTCCAACTATTAATTTCGCCTGATGAGCGATCATCAAACGTGAATTCAAAATCGGAATTTGCATCCCAAGCCTCAAGTAAATACTTGTAGCTCTTATCATTTTCATAATCAAAACTTACAAAAACCTTTTTTTTAGCCATTTGGTTCCCTATCCCTTCTATTATATTATTTATTTTACATAAGATAATTATAACACATTAGGTAATAACTAGTAATTTCTAGCAAGGTATAGAGCAAAGATTATATTAGATAAAAGGGGAAATCACATCCATAAAAATAGATATGATTTCCCCTTCCTTCTATACACTAATAATAAAATTAATATTTTATATCAGGCGTGTTGATTA
>NZ_JBALLY010000125.1:0-4444 GCF_036963045.1 Bacillus sp. JJ864
ATGTTTATACAAAACCACTTTCTGAACAGAAGAAAGATGAAATTCTAAATGAATTTCAATTAAGTTATGAAAAATATAAATGTGAATTGTTAGAAAATAGAAAATATCCACTACCTGTAAACACTAATGAAGAATTTATTGATGATATAGAAAAGATTCAAATTATATCCCTTAAAGACTGTAAAAAATTTATTGAATTAATTTTAAATATACAAGAAGAAAAAATTAAATTACATGGATCTAAAACAAATTCATTTTATGCTCCAATTTTAGGAAATACAGTGAATGGGAAAGGTTCAATATCTTTAATGGATGCTATAGTAGTTATCATTGTTTTGGGTTCTGTTTGGCTTGTAAAGTATTAGAATAATAAACTGGAAAGGAAGATAGATAATGAAAAAGTTTCCTGTTAGAAAATGGATTAAACTTCAAAAAGGAGAAAAGATTGTTTTAAATCATCAAAAAGTTGCTGTATTAGGAATGCGTAACGTAGAAAAGATTAAAAAAATAGCAACAAAGATGAAAAGGGAAACAAATTTAGCTACTCAAAAATTAGAAGATTTTATTTCTGATAAAGATTCTATAAAAGACTTATTATCAAAAGGTAGTAAATAATGCTACATGCAACTGGTGAAATTGTAGGGACAGTAATTATTTTTTCAGGGGTTTTATTTTATATCTTTATGCAATTCTTATTTAAAGGAACAAAAATTTTCTTTTTTAATATGAGAAGGTTTAAAAATGAAGATTTTAAAAGATAAAGAGATTAAAGGATATTTAGAGTTTAATTTAGAAAACGAATACTTACAAGAATTGGTGAAGGATAAAAAAACATTTTATCTATTAATATTAGTTATTCTTAATCTTGTTGTTATATATAATTTCTATAAAATTGTTGATGTATTTAAAAGTGAAATAGTGGCTTCTTGTATATGGTTATTCTGTACTAGTATTCCATTCTTATATGTTTTTAGAAAGGATAGAAAAAAACTATTTAAGAAAGTCACTCTTAAAGCATATATGAACACATTTGTATTTGTAGGGATATCGTTTTTAATAGCTTGTTTTAGTTACATTTTTCTGGAAAGGATTATTTCTATTGAACTAGTTAATCACCCAATAACATCAAAGGGCTATTTGTCTGTAATCAAAAGGATTCCACAAATAGTTATTCAAATATTATCTGAAAATATAATGTATATTGGATTATTGTTAATGTGGTACAAATTAGCTGGTAATATTTTTCGTGCATCATATGTCCATTTAGTTATCTCCCTCCTATTATCTAGTGGATCGTTTGGTATGCTTCACATTTCAACTTATGATTATAATTGGTTACAATGTTTATTTATAGTTGGCCTACCTTCAATCACCCATTTAGTTTCTTTTTTGAAATATAGAAATATGCATGTTGGGTATTTAGTTCATTTAAATTACAATTTAATATTTATGATAGGAGTCCCTTTACTATCTAATTAATTAAAAAAACCTGTAATTAACTACAGGTTTTTTTGTTGAGAATCTTGTTGTGGTAGTACAATTTTTTCTATATGTTCCCAGACATTATTCATGCTAGTTGTTTCAAAATATCGCATAATGGTTGTTGAAACTAAACCTTGTTTACGTAATTCTTTTATTGTAACTCTACCACCATTCTCTTTATATAATGTAACCAATTTAGTTTGTAATTCGCTTTTTGAGTATTTAGGGTGTGACCTTACACGAGTTGGCAAATTAGCTAATTTTCTTAAATTGTTTAATCCATTAAAACGGATTGAAAAAATATGGGCATTATATATTTCATTACTTTGATCTAAATCTTTTGCACTAGCTACTTTACCTATTTTTTCGCAAAAATCAATATACAATTGTAATAGTTCTTCTTTTGTTTCTTTCACATCATCAATTTTTGAATAAACTATATCAAGTTGCGCTTCATTTAATACTTCTTGATAAGTATTAAATGAATTATATATTTGACTCTCTGGTAAACCTTCATTCTCTAAATCATTTAAAGATGGTGTTCTTTCTAACTTAGTAGCAATTTCACGAATAAATTCAATTAATTCTTCTTTGGAAAATGGGTACTTATAAATTCGAATTTTAGGGCAATTTGCTAACAATAGTAATTCAGACCAAGTTTTATTAAATCGAGATATTAAACCGCTAGATGAAAGAGAATCAGGATCTTTATACTCATTGTATAATTCAGTTGTAATTGCTCCATGTGTTATCTCTAATATTTTTTTAATGTCTTTTTTGAACATATTAAAGATAATTTTATTAGAAATGTTAGCATTCTTAAATCTGTAATGGTTTTTTTTGGCTTTTCCATAGCCGATCATTTCTAAAAATTCAGACCAAGTTTTATTAAAACGAATCCTATATGTTTCAGGGCTAGGAACGTCATCTAATTCATCCCATTCTTTCCGATTAGGTATTTTGTTGTTTTCTTCAATCCAGTTCTTTACGATAGAAATAAGTTGTTCATTAGGGATATGAGTATAAGAACGTTCTCTGTTAACAGACAAACCAGCTTTTTTTAAGGCTTTGTTCCAAGACTCAAATCTATTAACAATAGTTCCATATTGGCTTACATCCTTTGCACGAGGGGTTTTCCCTAAACGTTTAGATGTGTCTACTAAAATATTTAACAATTCATCGTCTGTATAATCCATAAAATATCACCCCATATAATTTTATATAAAGAATAAGATAAAAGACAGAATTAATTATAAATAAAAATAAGAAACGCCTTAGATCCCCATTAAGACGTTTCTTATTTTGGTTTTCTTATGCACGTTGCCAAATCTAAGACATAAACAATCATTGGTGTAAATGGTTACTTTCAATATAATAATTATACCAAAAAACCAGTTTAGTGCAATTTTTTCTATAAATGTACTTATTTATCTTTTTGTTTTAATTTTTTATATATTTCATATTGTTTTTCTAAAAAGTTTTCAAAAACAGGTGGTATTGTATCTTTCACTTCTTTTGCTAAGATATGGTTTTTAAAATAAAACCAATTATCACTTTCTTTAATTCTTTTAATAAACTTATTATTACCTTCAAATTTTGGTATTCCATATAGTTCAGGTGGTATTGAATCTAAAATTACTTTGTAAGACTCCTTTTTTATCATTGCGAATAAACTGGATCGCTTTTTTATGTAAAGATAAATATTAAAGGATTCTATTATTCTTCTTATGTATCTTTGGAAATTCTGTTCATTGTAATGAATCTCCAAATGAATCATGTAAGGATATGGTGAAGTGAAATCTGTTTTAATAGTAGATTCAATTTTATATGGTTTGTTTGATGAACTTAGAACCCCTATCTTGATATAATTACCATTTTTCGTAATAAACACCTCACTTTCTATTATATGTATATGATACCATAATATACACTCAATGTTCAATCAATATATATTGCGATTGTAAAAAAAGCACTTGTTGTTTAAAATCAACGAGTGCTTTTTTTGTTTGTGGATTTTTTATATACTTTGAATTTATTAAAGCAAATCACTAATAACCATAATGTTGAAAAATGTATCATAGCCAATCCAAAGCCAAGTAAATTAAATTTTACTGGCTTAACCTGAAAAAATAAAAATGTAAAAAAACTACAAAGAATAAATACAGGTAAAAATATTCCTATAGCAATCTGTAGATCTTTTCGCGCTTGTAGAACATCAATTTTATTTGCCAATATAAAACACCTCCACAAATAGTGACAGTTTATTAACTAATATCGTATTTTATTTAAATTATAACAAAAAGTATATTGAATGTACATTGAATATACAATTGTTTTTTCTCCTTTTAATTAACAATCAAAAGGATTTAATGAACAATATCCCGAAAAATAAAAAATAGCACTCGTTGTATTAACAACGAGTGCTATTTCATCCACGCTTCACCGACCAAAGCACAAGCATGGATTTAAAAAAAGATAATGCATAATAACAACCACCGCGTCCGGCAAGACAAAAAGTGGTTCTAAAGAAAATAACTAAAACTTGCAACCATTCCGCCTTTTGACTTTGTGAGAAATTTATTATTTTAAGTGACTAGCAAAAAACAATAAAATTCCATGAAAGGAGCAAGTTATAAGTTAATTTTATTTACTATTTTTAAAATTGTCAAGTGTAATAAGTGGTTTATAAAACACTTAATTTCAAGTTGAATGTTTAGATTATTTAATATGTTGCCATCTTAAACCATTGTCAGTTTTTCCGATCACAAAAGAATGTTTATTTAAATTTTCTGGCTTGCTCAACTCTTCTAAAATATTTTTGTACATATAAGTTTGTTTCCCTTTTCCAGTTACACCAATAAAATTAGAATTTTCCTTATCGTTCCCTTTTTTTGTAAAAACAGAAAATGTATTCTTCAAAATTCCCACTCCTTTTTTAATGTGTATTCAATATATATTATAT
>NZ_JBALLY010000126.1:0-3089 GCF_036963045.1 Bacillus sp. JJ864
CGCGGGGTGGAGCAGTCTGGTAGCTCGTCGGGCTCATAACCCGAAGGTCGCAGGTTCAAATCCTGTCCCCGCAACCAATGGTCCCGTGGTGTAGTGGTTAACATGCCTGCCTGTCACGCAGGAGATCGCCGGTTCGACCCCGGTCGGGACCGCCATTTATATAAAGAACGAAACAATATGTTTCGTGTTTTTTTATTTACTCTAATTAAACTTATAAGACAGTCAATCTTATCCTTAGGACAACTCCTAAGGTCTTTTTTTATATATTTGAAACTGAAACAAAAATAAAAAATCTGTATAATAGAGAGCAGAGAATACTAACAGTAAGGTAGGTGAAACCTTTGAATAAATATGAAATAACGACAATGTCTTCAGAAGAAACGCAGAATTTATCAGAAAAGCTTGGACAATTAGTTGAGGCGCAGGATGTTTTGATTTTAGAAGGGGATTTAGGTGCAGGTAAGACAACATTTACAAAAGGTCTTGCAAAAGGCCTTGGTGTAAAACGTGTTGTAAATAGCCCAACTTTCAATATTATTAAAGAATACAAAGGACGATTACCGCTGTATCATATGGATGTATACCGTCTAGCAGAGAGCGAAGAAGATTTAGGTTTTGATGAATACTTTTATGGTGAAGGTGTAACAGTGGTGGAATGGGCCCATTTAATAGAGGCTTTCTTACCACCTTCACTTTTTAAAATTAGTTTATTCCACGAGGGAGATAGTACAAGGAAAATTGTATTAGAGCCGAGCGGAGAACGTTATATTAGATTATGTGAGGAGCTATTACAAAATGAAAGTACTAGCAATTGATACTTCTAACTATGTAATGGGAGTTTCTCTTATTGATGGAAATACTGTTGTAGGAGAGATCATTACAAATTTAACAAAAAACCATTCTGTTCGTTTGATGCCAGCAGTAGAGCAACTTTTAAAAGAATGTAATGTAAAACCAAAAGAATTAAATAAAATCGTTGTAGCGGCTGGTCCGGGCTCTTATACAGGTGTTCGTATTGGTGTGACAGTAGCGAAAACATTGGCTTGGTCACTGCAAATTCCAATTGTCGGTGTATCGAGCTTAGAAGTACTAGCAGCAAACGGAATCAATTTCCCGGGATACATTTGCCCATTATTTGATGGCCGTCGTCAGCAAATTTATACAGGATTATATACATATAGGGAACAAGCATTACAAGCTGTGAAAGAAGATCGTATTGTTCTCATTGTTGATTGGCTGGAAATGTTAAAAGGGACGGGGCAACCTATTTTATTTATCGGAAATGATGTAGAACAGCATAAAGATACAATTGTAGAACAGTTAGGAGATCAAGCTGTATTTGCTGCGCCGACGAAACATAATCCACGTCCAAGTGAATTAGCTTTCTTAGGCTTACAGAAAGAAGAGCAATCCGTGCATACATTTGTACCAAGTTATCTTCGTTTAGCAGAAGCAGAGGCAAAATGGTTAGAAAGTCAAAATAAGTAGGAGTCTTATAAATGAATATTACATTTAGAAATATGAAGGAAGAGGACATACCACAAATTGTTGTGATTGAAGAATCTTCATTTACGACGCCTTGGACTGCCGAAGCATTTGAACGGGAAATAAACATGAATGAGTATGCGCACTACGTTGTACTGGAAACAGATGAAGGAATTATAGGCTATTGCGGGCTTTGGATCGTTCTTGATGAATCACATATCACGAACATTGCAATATTGCCAAAATATCGTGGTCTAAAGCTTGGAGAAGCGTTATTACAAGAGGTAATGAACAAAGCGAGAGCTTTTGGAGCAAAGACGATGACACTTGAAGTACGTGTTTCAAATGAAGTTGCGAAAAAGTTATATCGAAAATTTGATTTTCAAAATGGCGGAATTCGTAAAAGATACTATACAGACAATTATGAAGATGGTCTTGTAATGTGGGTGAACTTATGATGAAAAAAGATACAATTATTCTTGGTATGGAAACAAGCTGTGATGAAACGGCTGTAGCAGTTGTGAAAAATGGACGAGATATTTTAGCGAACGTTGTAGCTTCGCAAATTGAAAGTCATAAACGTTTTGGTGGAGTTGTTCCAGAAATTGCATCTCGTCACCATGTGGAACAAATAACGGTTGTGTTAGAAGAAGCGTTAAAAGAAGCGAAAGTGACATTTGAAGATATTGATGCAATTGCTGTTACGGAAGGACCAGGCCTCGTAGGAGCTTTGCTAATTGGGGTGAATGCAGCAAAAGCAGTAGCTTTTGCGCATAATATTCCTTTAGTTGGTGTGCATCATATCGCAGGACATATTTATGCGAATCGTTTAGTGCAAGAACTACAATTTCCATTGCTGTCTCTCGTTGTATCAGGTGGGCATACAGAGCTTGTTTATATGAAAGAGCATGGTTCATTTGAAGTAATTGGAGAAACGCGAGATGATGCTGCAGGAGAAGCGTACGACAAAGTGGCGCGTACGTTATCATTGCCGTATCCAGGTGGACCTCATATTGACCGTCTTGCGCATGAAGGAGAGCCGACAATTGATTTGCCTCGTGCATGGCTGGAACCTGATTCTTATGATTTTAGTTTCAGTGGATTAAAGTCCGCAGTTATTAACACTGTGCATAACGCAAAACAGCGCGGGGAAGAACTAGCACCTGAAGATTTAGCTGCTAGTTTCCAGGCAAGTGTAATTGATGTATTAGTAACAAAAACAATAAGAGCAACAGAAGAATATGGTGTAAAGCAAGTGCTTCTTGCTGGTGGGGTAGCAGCCAATAAAGGATTACGGGCACGCTTAGAGGAAGAGTTTGCAAAGAAAAAAAATGTTGAACTTATCATTCCTCCGTTATCCTTATGCACAGATAACGCTGCTATGATTGCTGCTGCTGGTACGATTGCATATGAGCAAGGAAAGAGGGCAACGTTAGCATTAAATGCAAACCCTGGTTTGGATATTGAATCATAATGTAAGAGAACATAAAGTGAAACTTCCGTCAGTAGGGGTTTTCTTCATTCCCCACTGACGGAAAGTCCGTCCAATCGGGCTTTTACGGGCAGTTATCCCCAACTTATCATCTTTAGAAAAGCGGAAGCGG
>NZ_JBALLY010000126.1:3110-16311 GCF_036963045.1 Bacillus sp. JJ864
ATCGCAGGACGCCCGCGACCGCGACAGAGAGGCGCTTTTTGCCTCGTCCGAGGGGGCGAAACGACCGGAGATTCTAGCCGCTAGAGCTGGACAAAGTTTCTCTCTGAATCTTGAAGTGGGGGTCTTACTGCCTGTTAATGCGGGATAAAAGTGTGTGGATAGAGAAATCTTTTTGATAAAAGATGTAATTTTATACACAGAATTAATCACAACATGTGGATAAAACCTATATTATCTGTTGATAATGTAGGTTTTTTTGTGAGTATAAATTGTGGATAAATATTATTATTCTTGTGGATAATGTGGAAAACTTTTGTTTGTCTTGAAAATACAAAGATAAATATGTGAATATTTTTGTGGATAATGTGAAATTTCCATCAGTAGGGGTCTTACTGCCCGTTAAAGTGGGATAAATGAAAAAGATCAGTGTAATCACTGACCTTTTCATAGTTGTAATTCTTCCCACTCTTCCATGCATGCTTCCAATTGTTCTTGAAGTGTTTGTTTTTCTGCTGTAATATCACTGGCTCTTTCATAATCAGCGTATACTTCTGGAAGACAAAGTTGTTCTTCTAATGCCATGATTTGTTCTTCAATTGTTGCAATATTTTCTTCTAGTTCTTCAATTCTACGCATACGTTGACGTTCTTGCTTTTTACGTTCTTTTTCTTCAATGTAATTTAATTTTTCTTGTGCCACTTGTTTTTGTACAGGTTTATTTGTTTCTTGTTCTTCAAGTTCGGCGCGTTCGAGCATTTCATTTTTCTTTTCTACATAATAATCGTAATCACCGAGGTATTCCTCTGCTCCGTCTGTGGATAACTCAAGAACTTTTGTGGCAATACGATTAATGAAATAGCGGTCATGGGAAACAAATAAAATTGTTCCTGGAAAATCAATGAGCGCATTTTCTAAAATTTCTTTGCTGCTTAAATCTAAATGGTTGGTCGGCTCGTCCAAAATAAGTACATTTGATTTTTGCATCATAAGTTTTGCAAGAGCTAAACGTGCTTTTTGTCCGCCGCTTAAAGAAGAAACGGGTTTTAGAACGTCGTCACCAGAAAATAAAAAGTTCCCAAGTACTGTGCGAATTTCTTTTTCTGGTTGCAGCGGATAATCATCCCAAAGTTCATCTAATACACGTTTTGATGATGTTAAGTTTGCCTGTTCTTGGTCATAATATCCGATAGAAACGTTAGAACCAAACGAAAAAGTGCCGTTTAAAGGACGAAGTTTATCCACAAGAGATCTTAATAAAGTGGATTTTCCGATTCCGTTTGGACCGACAAGCGCAACACTATCGCCTCTCGTTAATTGGAAATGAATGTTTTGAATAATTGGCTCATTATTATAACCAATTGTAATATTTTTTACTTGTAATACATCATTACCGCTTTGTTTATCGATATCAAAATGGAAAGAAGCAGATTTTGTATCACCGATTGGTTTTTCCATAAGTTCCATACGATCTAATTGTTTTCGGCGGCTTTGCGCCCGTTTTGTTGTGGAAGCACGAGCAATATTTTTTTGGATAAAGTCTTGTAATTTTGTTACCTCTTCTTGCTGCTTCTCGTAACGTTTTATCTCTTGTTCATATAGTGTCGCTTTAAGGTCTAAGTATTTACTGTAGTTTCCTGTGTACTTTCGACTTTGTTTATTAGAGATTTCATATACTTGCGTTACAAGTTTATCTAGAAAGTACCGATCGTGTGAAACGATTAAAATAGCACCAGGATAACCTTGTAAATATTGCTCGAGCCACGTTAATGTATCGATATCTAAATGGTTGGTTGGCTCATCTAAAATAAGCAAATCTGGTTTTGTTAATAATAACTTCCCAAGGGCTAAACGAGTTTTTTGTCCACCGCTTAATGTGGAAATTGTCGTTTCGTGTGTTTCGGGAGGAAAACCAAGTCCGCTTAAAACAGAGCGAATATCAGCTTCGTATTGATAGCCACCTTTATTTTTATAATCTAATTGTAGGCGATCATACTCTGCTAACAATTTTTCGTAAATAGTTTCATTTGTGAAATTTTCTTCTTTTCCCATTTCTTGTTCTAGTCTGCGGAGTTCTTTTTCCATGCGCTCTAAGTGGAGAAACACTGTTAGCATTTCATCCCAAATCGTTAACGATGTTTCAAGACCAGTATGCTGTGCTAAATAACCGATAGATACATCTTTCGGTTTTATAATTTCGCCGCCGTCATGAGATAGTTCTCCGGCAATAATCTTTAATAATGTAGACTTTCCAGCGCCATTACGCCCGACAAGCGCAATGCGATCACGCGTCTGTACTTCTAACTTAATGTTTGAAAGAATCACTTCAGCTGCGAACAATTTGGAAAGGTTATTCACTTGTAGTAAAATCAATGTTTTCACCTCAAATAATTTCTTAACTTTGCCATGATTATATTTCTCAATCATACTAAAAATAGTGTATAGTTGAACATAAATAGAGAAATTCTCTCTCTATTATACAAGGAAAACTTGCAATGCTAAACTTCCGTACATGTTTTAATCACTTGAACAGATAGGAAGAGAGGAGGGGGTTGCATGGAGCAGCCTAAAATTCCGCAGGCGACTGCCAAAAGATTGCCTCTATACTATCGATTTATCCAAAACCTATCGTTATCTGGTAAGCAACGCGTATCATCTGCAGAATTAAGTGAAGCAGTGAAAGTGGATTCAGCGACAATTCGACGAGACTTTTCATACTTTGGAGCATTAGGGAAAAAAGGATATGGCTATAATGTAAATTATTTATTGTCGTTTTTCCGCGAAACACTTGATCAAGACGATGTAACACGCGTAGCATTAATTGGGGTAGGTAATTTAGGTACAGCTTTCTTACATTACAATTTTACGAAAAATAATAATACAAAAATTGAGATGGCATTTGACGTTGATGAAGAGAAAGTTGGAAAAGAAATCGGCGGGATTCCAGTATATCATTTAGATGAATTGGAAGAGAGACTATCAGATGATATAAAAGTGGCAATATTAACAGTGCCTGCTTTTGTTGCACAAGCTGTAGCAGATCGCTTATCGCATACGAGCGTACAAGGTGTTTTAAACTTTACACCTGCTAGGTTAAACTTATCAGAACATATTCGTATTCATCATATTGATTTAGCGGTAGAGTTACAAACGCTCGTGTACTTTTTAAAAAATTATCCACAATAAAAACGCAGGAATGTCCTGCGTTTTTATTATTGTTTCTTACTATCTTTTTTCGGTTTAGAAAAAAGAATGCGAATTGCCAAATTAAAATCAACTGTTGCCATTACAGCAAGTAGTATTGTGTAGAAGTTCCAAATTGTATCTGTCACACTTGTAATTGCTAAGTATGTAAAAATACACCCTAGAAGAAAATACAAAGTTGCCATAACAAATGGTGAATTTCGCATGTTTAAAATCCTCCGATGAATCCTTGCAGTTTTTCAGCTTTTTCTAGATAGGGACGAAGTACAAATGTAATTAACATAACATTTGTATTCATCATAACATGAGCCATAATTGGTACAATGATTCGTTTTGTTTGTACGTATAAAAATGAAAAAACAAGCCCCATGGAAATATACACTAATAAATGTGTAGGGTCAAAATGAATGAGAGCAAATATAAGCGAACTTACGATTGCTGCGATAAAGAAGTTATATCGTTTATATAGTGTTCCAAATAGAATTTTTCTAAATACAATTTCCTCAAGAATGGGAGCGAATATGGATGAAACAATCATAAATAATGGAGCAGCCTTTATAATTCCGATAATGTTTTGTGTATTTTCAGATTCAGCTTTAATTTTAAAAACTTGTGTTTCAATTGTGCCGGCAATGACTTGGGCAAATAAAGCAAGAAAAACTCCTAAAATAATCCACCCTATTGTAGCAGGGACATTTGTTTTTCCGCGATTCCATTTTTCTGATTGTGTATCATTACGTAGTAATACGAGGATGATGATAAGAGCGATAAAGAAGCTAATCAGTCCCCAATGTGCCGTTGCCAGTTGAACTTTTTCTTCGAAGGTCCGATGGCCATTATTGTATACTCCGCTTTTTAAAAGAATCCATCCACCAATTATACCTGATAATTGCATCAAAATATATGTAACAATAACCCACCAATATTGTCTCTTCAATTTTGTAACTCCTTTTTGAATTTTTTGTAAAGAAAAAGGAAAATGCTCTATCCATAGAGAAAACAACTTATGGCATCTTTCTTATTGTAACATAGGAGAAGATGAAAAAAAGATGGAATCTATCAGTACATCTTCCCGTATGTAATTATCAAGTAAAGCATAATCACTTTTGAACAAGCTGGAGAGGGGATGAAATAGTTTTCCGAAAAATTACGTTTTTTTCACTTGCAAAAGAAAATGAGATTCTTTATTATAATAAGTGTGTTAGCACTCGAAGTGATAGAGTGCTAATAAACATAAAATTTACATAAAAAATTGAGGAGGTTGTTGTTCATGCTAAAGCCATTAGGTGATCGCGTTATTATTGAACTTGTTCAAGCAGAAGAAAAAACAGCAAGTGGTATCGTACTACCAGACACTGCAAAAGAAAAACCACAAGAAGGTAAAGTAGTGGCAGTTGGTACTGGTCGTGTGCTTGAAAATGGTGAGCGTGTTGCTTTAGATGTAGCTACAGGAGATCGTATCATCTTCTCAAAATATGCAGGTACTGAAGTGAAATACGAAGGTACAGAATACTTAATTTTACGTGAAAGCGACATTTTAGCAATTATCGGTTAATTATATAAATCTTTAAAAATTCAAGGGGGTCAAATATTATGGCAAAAGATATTAAATTTAGTGAAGAAGCACGTCGTTCGATGCTTCGCGGTGTCGACACTCTTGCAAACGCAGTAAAAGTTACACTTGGACCAAAAGGTCGCAACGTTGTACTTGAGAAAAAATTCGGTTCTCCGCTTATTACAAATGACGGTGTAACGATTGCAAAAGAAATCGAATTAGAAGATGCATTTGAAAATATGGGTGCAAAACTAGTTGCAGAAGTTGCTAGCAAAACAAATGATGTAGCTGGTGATGGAACGACAACTGCAACTGTATTAGCGCAAGCAATGATTCGTGAAGGCTTAAAGAACGTAACAGCTGGTGCGAACCCAATGGGTCTTCGTAAAGGTATTGAAAAAGCTGTTGTAGCAGCAATTGAAGAACTAAAAACAATTTCTAAACCAATCGAAGGTAAATCTTCTATCGCACAAGTAGCTGCTATTTCTGCTGCTGACGAAGAAGTAGGACAATTAATTGCAGAAGCAATGGAGCGCGTTGGTAACGACGGCGTTATTACATTAGAAGAATCTAAAGGATTCACAACAGAATTAGATGTAGTAGAAGGTATGCAGTTTGACCGTGGATATGCTTCTCCTTACATGATTACTGATTCTGATAAAATGGAAGCTGTTCTTGATAACCCATTTATCTTAATTACAGATAAAAAGGTTTCTAGTATTCAAGAAATCTTACCAGTATTAGAGCAAGTGGTACAACAAGGTAAACCACTTCTTATCATCTCTGAAGACGTAGAAGGTGAAGCGTTAGCTACATTAGTAGTAAATAAACTTCGTGGTACGTTCAATGTAGTAGCTGTTAAAGCTCCTGGCTTCGGTGATCGTCGTAAAGCGATGTTAGAAGATATCGCAATCTTAACTGGTGGCGAAGTGATTACAGAAGAGTTAGGCCGTGATTTAAAATCTGCAACTATCGCATCTTTAGGACGCGCTAGCAAAGTTGTTGTAACAAAAGAAAATACAACAATTGTTGAAGGTATAGGAAACACAGAACAAATCGAAGCTCGCATCGGTCAAATTCGTGCACAATTAGAAGAAACAACTTCTGAATTCGATCGTGAAAAATTACAAGAGCGTCTTGCTAAATTAGCAGGTGGCGTAGCTGTAATTAAAGTAGGTGCGGCAACTGAAACGGAATTGAAAGAGCGCAAACTTCGCATTGAAGATGCACTTAACTCAACTCGTGCAGCAGTAGAAGAAGGTATTGTTGCTGGTGGTGGTACTGCGCTTATGAACGTATATACTAAAGTAGCTGGTCTTGCAGCTGAAGGCGACGAAGCAACAGGTATTAACATCGTACTTCGTGCGTTAGAAGAGCCAGTTCGTCAAATCGCAGTGAACGCTGGTTTAGAAGGCTCTGTAGTTGTAGAGCGCTTAAAAGGCGAAAAAGTTGGCGTTGGTTTCAACGCAGCAACAGGTGAATGGGTAAGCATGCTTGAGTCTGGTATTGTAGATCCAACGAAAGTAACTCGTTCTGCTCTTCAAAACGCAGCATCTGTTGCAGCAATGTTCTTAACAACTGAAGCAGTTGTTGCTGACAAACCAGAACCAAATGCACCTGCAATGCCTGACATGGGCGGCATGGGCATGGGCGGTATGGGCGGCATGATGTAATAAAGGTGTAAAAACCTTGTTATATCAACAGTTATAAGCCTTTACACCTTATGAAGTGTCCGGAAAAGTGACCGAAATTAACCGATAAGATTTTTAGAGAGGTCTTTCATTAAGTTACCAAACTTATTGGAGGCCTCTTTTTTTATGTTCTTTGTCATGTGTGCGTATATGTCCATTGTTGTATTAATATCGGAGTGTCCGAGTCGTTCTTGTATCTCTTTTATGTGTACATTTGCCTCGATTAACAAAGACGTATGAGTATGTCTAAATGAATGAGGTGTTACTTGTTTTTGTATAGATGTTTTCTTAAGTAATCGTTGCATTCTGATTGATAAATGCTTAATTGTCTTAGGATAACCTTCATTAGTTGAAAAAATAAAATCATTGTCTTTATAAAAAGGTTTGTTATCTATTATTATTTTTTCTTGTTGTTGTTTGTGTTGCTTGAGCATAGCAACTAAAAGAGGGTCTATTGTTATTGTACGAATAGAACCCTCTGTTTTTGGTGTCAGTAATGTATACTTTAACTTGTTGTTTGTTGGATTGTAGTAAGTTTTTATAACCCTTAGTGTATGTTCGCTAAAATCAATATCAGACCATTTTAAAGCAATCATTTCACCTATTCGTAAGCCAGTATACGCTAGCATAGTGAAAGCTAATAAATCACCTTCTAATCCATCATTTTTAGTAATCGTGAGAAATTCCTCTAATTCTTCTTTTTCAAGAAACTTTTCATGAATTTCGTTACCTTGTTCAAGATCAGAGACAGTTTTTCTTTTCTTAGGTAGTTTAATTCCTTTAGTTGGTATCTCCTTAATCAATTTATTTTCTTGAGCATACACAAAAACCATGTTAGTAGATGAATGAATACTTGAAATATAGTTGGAACTGAAAGTATTTGCTAACTTATCTATTGTGTCCTGGTATGCTTTTTTAGTGATTTTTTGAATAGGTATTTGTCCTAAATCATCAATAACACGATCTAGCGCAATCCTTCTTGCTCTTATGCTACTTACTTTCGCCCCTTGAGATTCATAATGCTTTAACCAATCCTTACACATTGTTTCGAAGGTTATTTTTAATGGTTCGATATATTCCCCATTATGAAATTGTCTTTCGAATAAAGCGGCTGCAAGTTTTGCGTCCTTTTGAGTCAAAAAACCAGATTTACTCTTTTTTATTTCCTTTCTTGTTACAGGGTCTGTTCCCATATATGCACGAAACGCCCACTTTTTCCCCTTTTTATAGATGTATGCCATTGGATTCCCCTCTTTTTTATTTTAGTAAATCATAGTGATCGATATAATAGCTGTCATTTCCTTCAATTTCATCATCAAAGTATTCAATACCCCATTCGATTAGAAAATCATCTAATTTGTTATAAACATAGGATTCCACATACCCAGATAATTGGAGTTGATCTAATTTAAATTCAAAAATTGGAGAAATCCCGATGTGTAAACCATCGATAAGTTTTTTTTCGTTTATTCCATACAGTACTTTTATTTGAAAATCAAATTCGTGATTTTCTCCCTCGTACCAAAGTTTGCAATGTAGTGTTAGCTCTGTGTCGATTTGTGAAATAAACTGATATCCGTTTCCATTTTCATCTACATGAGTAGACTCATCCATGAATATTTTTGGTTCTTCGGTAATAACTTCGAATTCTGGCTTTATATCAATGTAAGAAATTAGGTCGCCAGGTTTGCACTTTAGTAATTCACATAATTGTCTCATGGTATCAAATTGAATTCCCGATCCATAATTATTGTACAAGTTAGAAATGGTTGTCCTAGATAAAGTAGTTTTATCTTTAACCTTTTGAATGTTAAGCCCTCGTTCAGCCATTAATACCCTTAAATTACAATAAATTAGTCCCATAAAAATAAACTCCTTTTTTTGAATTAGTTTACCCTAATGATACCATAACTAATCAAAATAACCAACATACTAATCAAAATGACTTGACAACCAATTATTGTAGCATTATGATGAATGTGTAAATCGAAATAACCAATACACTAATCATTTTGTTGGTCATGTTGTTTATGAAGGTGGTGGAAAAGTTGATTGTATTAAAATCTCGTAGTGAATTTAATGGGATTATTGCAAAAAGAGGGTTTTCTAAACGTGCTTTTGCACGTGAAAGCGGTGTGTCAGAAGCAACCTTCATTCAAATATCGAATGGGAAACAATCACCAAGACCTGATACTGCAAAAAAAATTTGTGATACCTTGCTATTAAACTTTGATGATATTTTCGCAATTGAAGAGAGATCGGGCAAAAAAATAAGAGGAGGTAAGTAAATTGTTAAATGTTCAGATTGATGAAAAGACAGTTAATTCAATGTTAGAACAAGCTATAAATGAAAAAGTCGAGGAATTAGCTAAGGAAAAATACTTTTTAACTTATAAAGAGTTGTCCGAGTATCTAAACATTAGCAAACCGACCATTGAAGAGCGGTTAGTCAAAAATGGATTACCATACTATAAAGTTGGGACAAAGTATCTGTTTAAGAAAAGTGAAGTGGATGCATTTTTGGATGATATGACTTCCAATATGAACGCTACTAATAACGATATAAAACTTTATCAAAGCTTGCTTTAAACTAAATAGCACTTTTTGTTGGTCAGATGGTCGAGCAGACCGAACATAAATGTAAGGTTGTGAACATTATTCATACCCTTGGTGGTAACTTTAATTGAAAAAGAGTGAGGTGAAATATATGAATGGAGTCTTCACAGTAACGAGGTTGATGAAGGCATCAGAGGTCATAAAAATAAGTGCAGAACTGAGAAAGAACCCAGTATTACTATTTAATGCTGATTTAGAAAGAAAAAAGAGACTACGTGAAATGAATAGTAAGTAAGGAGAGAGAAAATATGGATCAGTTAACAGTCAGTGAACAATCAACAGTTGCAGGTTTAAGAACAAAAAATAATTCATTGGATTTCAAAGAGGCTTCTTATGAAAAAAGTAATTTAAGAGAAATTGTCTACGAGTTAGATGAAGAAATTGGTTCAATCGGCGCTAAAGTTTCTATTTTAGAAGATGTAGAAATCCTTATGGCAAGGTTGATGGAAGATATGGATAGGGTTGTAAGTGAAGGTAATGAGAATTTCTACTTCCATGAATTCCACAGGAAATTAAGAGTGTATTGGCAATTAATCAATTACACAACTAGTGGGTTAAACAAAGATTTCGAAAAAACATCAGAACTGAAAGAAGAGCTATTCAATAAGGTTGTGAAGCGAAGTAATGAAAAAAGGCAATAAAAA
The DNA here is from genome assembly GCF_036963045.1 of Bacillus sp. JJ864. NCBI lineage: Bacteria > Bacillati > Bacillota > Bacilli > Caryophanales > Bacillaceae > Bacillus > Bacillus sp. JJ864. The sequence goes on from NZ_JBALLY010000126.1 coordinate 12,818, forward strand.
AAGATATATGAACTACGAATTCATATATCCTCAAGAACAATTATTTATCTACTTATATTTTAACATTGAGTTCGTCTTGTGACAAGGGAGGTGAGAAGTTGTTATCTACAGCAGCGAATTATACAGAAACAATTAACAACATAATGCCTGGAGCGAAAATTATTAAGCTTACTGGATATGCAAAGGGCAATCAAGAGTATCAAAAAGCAAAAACACCAGTAGGTTCTTGGAAAGTCACGCATTCATTAGATAACGATCAAATTGATGGATGGCTTGGTCAAGGTGGCTGGATAGGGTGTGTTGTTCCAAAAGGTATTTTCATTGTCGACATTGACGATTCTAAAGAAGGTCAGTTACTAAGAGAATTACTTGAAGGAGAAAACATTCATCATCATTTAATTAAAACTCCTAATGGCTGGCAGTTTATATTCAAAGGCGAAACGGATTTAACGAAAAAAGAAGGTCAGTATCAGAATTATGTTAATCGTTTAGGGTTAACACAAGATACACGTGCAGTGGAAAAGGGTTATATCGTATTCCCGACCGAAAATACAGAAGGGCGTCATGTTGTAACTCAAAGTCTAGAAAAGTTGGACGAGCTTCCACAGTTCTTATATAAAGCATGGAATGGTGCGAAAACACCTTCACCTATGAGTTATCCATATGAAACTAACGGTTCACGTGATGGGGATTTTTATGATTTAGCCAGAAGGTTATTAATTTGTAAGGTGAGCAAAAAGGAAGTATTGTCCAGTCTTAAATTGGCTCACAAATACTTTGTTTCCTTCAAAAAAGGGTTTCTTATTAAGGATATTACAAAGGTTGTTAATTCGGCCTATAAGAAGGTCAATGAAGGAAAAGCGGATGAGGGAATAACAAACAATAATGAGAAAAAACAAGCGGATTCTATCATTCCTGTAAATATTCCATCTCCTTACAAAGTTAAAAATAATGCTTTATATAGAGTGGAAACTAAGATCAAAAATGGAGAAGTAGATGAACGAGAAATCATGGTTGCTAGGCATGTTCCAATTCTTAAAAGAGAGCTACATAACGTTGAACGTCAACAATTTTATTATGAGTTAACTTGGAATGATAGAGGAAAGGTCATTAACGAGATTGTGCCAGCTGGAGCATTGGCCACTAAAAAAGAAATGATGCCATTAGCAGATAAAGGATTTCCTTCAAATGATAACAATATAAAGCAGTTAATAGATTACTTTGATAAGGTTTTAGCGTTTACTGAGATTGATAGAGGGCTTATGGTAGATCGTCTAGGTTATGTTAAAAGTGGTTTGGCCCATCCATTACTAGCTACAGATTATGAAATACTTCCTAACGATCAAGGAGAGCAGCAACTTTTTGAATCATTCCAAGTAGCTGGGACAGTCCAAGGATGGATAGATGAAGTATTTAATCGTATTAAAGCTCATCCGAGAGCATTATTTTTTGTACTAGCATCCTTTGCTAGTGTACTGCTTCATGATTTAAAAATAGATCCTTTCATTGTGGACCTTTCTAGCGGAACCTCAAAAGGGAAAACAAGTGTATTAAAAGTTGCAGCTAGCGTATGGGGAACGAGTGAACTTGTTAATGAATTTAACGCAACTAAAGTCAGTATTGAACGTAAAGCGGCCTTTTTAAACAGTTTTCCGTTGTTAATGGATGATAGTCGTAAAGCAGATGAAAGATTACTTCAATCTATTGTTTATAACTTTAGTGGGGGAAAGTCTAAAGGTAGGGGTTCTCTTAGTGGTTCGCAAAGAGAAAATACATGGAAAAATATCATGTTAACTACTGGAGAAGTAAGTCTAAATGAATATGCATCTAAAGCTGGGGGAGCCGCCGCTCGAATTGTGAGTTTAAATGATAGCCCATTTGAAGGTGTAGATTATATATTTTTCGCTGATTTATATAAGGGATTAGAAACAAATTATGGGGCAATTGGTTTAGAGTTTTTAAAACAGTACCAAGTACGTAAGAAAGAGTTGCTCCCATCTTTTTATAAATTTAAAGATTTTTATATGAATAAAGCACAGGGAAATGAGGTTTTAACAAGATTATCCCTTTATTACGCAACAGTCCATTATGCAGGTAGACTTCTAAAAGAATTTTTCAAGGTTAGTGTAGATCTTGAGCAACTAGACAAGCTCTTTGATGAAATTGCTCAAGAAAATAAGGCAATAGATAAACCAAAAGAATTATTGAATGAAATTTTAACTTACTTGGATAGTAATAGGGATGGTATTTATTATGACTATGCTCCCAAAAATATCAAAGCAATTTATAAGTTTAGTTCTATTTGTTTAACGCCATCTTTTTTAAAAGAGTTTCTAGGACCAGAAGAAAAAAGGACTAGAAAAGAGTGGTTGAAAAGGGGATTTACCGTTCCTAATGTTTTAGATGGAAAAGCAGTTGATTATCAAAAAATTAGTCATAAAGGGCGGAAAATCAATGCTGTGACTATAAATAAAGAGATTGTCCAACAATTAGGTTTTGATTTTGAGGAAAATCCACCTAATAACTAAGGAGTACCAAGAGTACTAAGAAAATAAAGTTCATTTTATAGATTTGGTACTCCTAAAAACATTGATATAGCAAGTATTTAATATGAATAGTACTAAAAGTACCAAGAGTACTAAGAAAATAAATATATATTGTATAGAAAAAATAAATAAAACTTTTTCTATAAATCCTATATATATGTACTTCGAAAAAACTTGGTACTTTTGGAACTTTAAGAACTAAAGCGGAGAATATGTTGATATGACAGTGTTTTTGCGGAAGTGCTAAATAAGAAATGCGATGGAACTGTCTAGAACTCTTGGTACTAATCAAATGAATAAGGATGGTAGAAATGACAACTAAAAAATCCCCAATCGTATTAGCAATAGAAAGAGACGCAGTAGGAAATCTGAGTACATGGTGTAGTTACTGTTCCAAATTCCATCATCATGGTACAAGTGAAGGACATAGGGTTTCTCATTGTACAAACGAAGATAGTCCTTATATTTATACAGGCTATGTCCTGAAGAAGATGAAGCTGGCTGGTAAAGAGATTATTACAAAAGAGTAAACCTAAGTAGGTGATACATAATTGGTTTGCCTAAAAGATTATCAAAGGTTAGAAGAAGAGATTGCTTATTTAGAATACAAATTAGAAAAAACAAAAGCTGAATTAAAACGCTGGAATAGTGGAGAGGTATTTAAATATAAATTAACTGCTGATCCAGAAGATAGCGTGGAAATAGAAAACCGTATTGAACATGTAAAAAGGAAGCTCGTTGCTAAACAAGAACAAATAAATAAACTCATTGATACAATTGGGAAGTTTAAAGGATTGGAAAATAAAATACTTAAGATGAAATACATTGATGGTATGAAGTTAGAAAGAATTGCTGAAGAACTAAAGTATAGTTCTAGTTATATCAAGCTTAAACATGCTGAGATTATGAGAAGGTTTAAGTTTGCTGAGAGATTAAAGTCAGGAGGAT
>NZ_JBALLY010000127.1:0-7937 GCF_036963045.1 Bacillus sp. JJ864
AAGTTGTAATTATATATATAAGGTTGCAGGAAGAAAACAGAGTGCGAAAACCAAGCCATTCGGTTCCTGCGTAAAATATCAACCGTAAAAAAGAACGTCCAAACGTTGGACATCTAGGGGTGGAATAACCCGAAGTAACGCTCAGGGAGACGAAAGGTTGCTTTCGTCGTGGAACTGAGAAGCTCCCACCTCCAAGCGAAGCTTAGGTGGCGAGTAGTTCACTCTACCGATGTAAAAACCACGTTTACTACGAATATGTTTAATGAGCTTCATTTCAAGTCCCACCTTTCATTTCATAATCTTTTTATATCGTTAAATAGAAATATTTTGTCTGTTAAAACCCAGTTAAATTACCAAATCCAGATGATGAATATCACTATCCAGAATGGAAGCACGAGCAAAAACGCATTTTTACATCCTTTCACAATACCAAGTTCATCTTCTTCGAATTCATTAGCGTGCTTCTGAATCTTTTCTGCTGATTTGATTGTGCCCATGTCCTTCATACCTTTCTATAGTTCTTCTAATTCCGTGAACAAAATTTTTACAGGATTTTGATGCTCTTGAGATAGAACATGTTGTATTTCTTTTTTCAACTGAAAACCCTCAGCTGGCCATGCCAGCAAATATGATTTTTGATATGTCACATTACCAATTTGGTACTGTACATCAAATACACACATAATTTCCGCCCTCCCTGTATCAGTTGAGAAGAATATCTTATTCTGCTTTTCTATTCATTTTGAGTACGTAGGCAGTTACGAATGCTCCCATAACAAGAAGTCCGATTCCGACCCAAAATTTGTAAGGATTTTCCTCTTTCCCCCCTGTCATTGGAAGATTTTCTTTTGCTTTCTCTGGTGTTTTTTCTACTTGTGGTTGTGTTGGATGTGATTTTTCTGGTTGTGGTTGTTGTGGTTTTTCTGGTTGCGGTGTCTTTGGTTGTGGCTTTTTCTGATCTTTCACTGTATGTTTGATGATTTCACCATCTGTTTTGATTTCAAAAGAGAATGTCTCTTCATTAATCAAGTAACCTTCTGGTGCAAATGTTTCTTTATATGTGTATTTTCCTGCTGGAAGCTTTTCAAATTTTGCAATTCCTTGCTCATTTGTTTTTCCTTTTACCACTTCTTGACTTTGTTCATTGTAGATTGTGAATTCTGCATTAGGAAGTTTTGTATTTCCATCGGCTACGTCAACCTTAGTAATTTCAAGGTTTCCCTTGATTTGGTTGTTTTTTGCGACTAATTCAATTGTTTTGCCATGTTCCGTAATACGGAAAGAAATTGGTTCTTTTGCAAGAACATATCCCTTTGGAGAAGTTTTTTCGATGAATTGATATTCCCCGAATGGCAAATTATTAATTTTGATTAACCCGTTTTTATCAGTAGTATGTTCACTGATCTTCTTCCCTTTACTATCTTGTAAAATAAATGTTGCGCCTTCTAATTTCTTATCAGCATTTTCTTGATCGATTTTAAGAAGCTGCACATTTCCCTTCACTTCTTTGTTCTCAACTGTGAATGTCAGTGTTTTTCCATGTTCCTTCACTTCAAATGGATATTTCGTATCATTTAAAAGATACCCTTGAACACCCTTTGTTTCTTTAAAGAAATACTTACCGTATTTAAGACCCTTAGCTTCGGCAATTCCTTGCTCGCTCGTAACTGTCTTAGTTACTTCTTTCCCTTCTACTGTGTAGACTGCAAACTCTACACCTGAAAGAACTTTTTCTGAGTCACTTACTTTCTTGATTTGAATATTTCCTTTGATTTGTTCATTCTTCATTTCAACGGCAGCAACTTCACCTGTTTTCACCTCAAAAGGCTTTGGTGTAGCATCTAGCACATATCCAACAGGTGCTTTCACTTCTTTTACAATGTATGTGCCAAGTTCTAAGTTACCCATTTCAGCGATACCGTTTGCATCGGCTGTAATCGTTCCCATAACTTGTTGATTGCTAGTTACAACTTCAAATACTGCGCCTGAAAGTGGCTTTTTGTTCTCATCCACTTTCATCACTTTTAATGAGCCATTCGCTTTCCAATAAACTTGCAAGTTTGTACTTACTTGCTCTTTGTTACGTTCTAATAGTACTGTTGCATCTTGGATTGAATCAGTACCCTTATAAACAACAGCATGATAATTTGTTAGATTTGAAACAACTTTTAGAGATAGTTCATTACTCTTAGAGGATTTCGGCACTTGCACACGGAACTTTTCTCCTAGTTGGAACGTTTCTTTTACCTTACCTTGTTCTGTTACAACTCGTGTACCGTCTGGCGCATTACTCATTTGTACTTTGAGTGTACCTTTTTTTGCGTTTGTTTGAACAGTGTACGTTGTTGTTTCGAAGTATTCACCATTTAGCTGCGCTTCTTGTTTGCTCGTTGGAACTACATTCATCCATACATCCTGTGTATCTTGATTCTGATTTGCTGCGTTGATAATTGCTTTTGTCGCTCGTTCAACAGCTGCATCTTTGAATTGCAACTCATTCACATTAATTTGCCCAAAACTATTCCAGATTGCGAGCTGCGTGGAATAATGAGCCTGTTCCCAAGTAGAAACTCCTAGTTCTTGCGGACTTTTTTGTGGGTATCCGCTCAATAAAACGCGGTACACAATATCATCAGTTCTACCGCTTTCAGGAAGATCTCGGCCATTAGGAGAGTGCAATCCGAACGACAGACAATAAGCAATTTGGCCACTCGAATTTTTGAGAAGCTCTGTACGGACTTCTTTTCCAAATTGCGGACTATATGCCCAGTCCATCTCATACTTTTCACGATTGATGACTTCGGCACTTGCTGTATTAAGTGGAATTAAAAAGCTCATCACTAATAAAAGTACACTTATAGTGAGTAATAGCGCTTGATAAGATCGTTTCAAAATCATTTCTTACAGCTCCTTTAACAGTATCTAGTTTTCAAAGAACAGTTAAATTTTAATTCCATGCAAATCTTAACTCATATTATTCGTGCGCGATAATAAGTAGGTACAAATAGTTCTTCAACTGGAAGACCATAAAAATCTGCAATACTCTGCGCTCGATCAACAATTGTACTTTTTTTCCCAGATTCAATTGCTTGCAATACACTTTTGTTTAAATTTAAATCTGCTGCAACTTTTTTTAAAAGTACTCCTTGATCTTTGCGAATACTTTTTAAAACTGTTATTTCAGATTTTTTTTTACGCATTTTTCCACCTCCATATTCACATTTTAAACACCTAAAAGGTGTCTGTCAACACTTAAAATGTAAATTTAACACTAAAACTTCCTACAAAAAGTTTTTTAACACTTAATATATACTTATAGGAGTGATCTTGAACATGAAAAATAATATACTGGGGAAAAACATAAAAAAATTAAGAACTATTCGAGGGTTAGATAGATATCAGCTAGCTGCTGATCTGAATTCAACTTATAGAACAATATCTAGCTGGGAAACAGGAGAAAAGATACCACGAATTAATAAAATACATGAAATCGCTAATTATTTTAATGTTAGCGAAGCATATTTACTAAACCATATGATAAGCGATGAAGAGCTTCTTCAAAGAGTGGAAGGAGAAGAAGATCCTGTGCACCGCTTATCACAATTACTTTATGATAAATACATGAGTGTTCCAGATGAATATAAACCTTATATCGAAAAGGAATTACTTAGATATGCAAAATTTTTAACACTTGAAGTGGATGAAAAAGAGAAAAGTAAGAAGAAATAGTTCCTATACCTCATTTTTATAGGTGCTAGCACACAAGTCTATCCAATCACCTAACAATTCTAAGTCAATACTTTTAACAATCTTTATTAATAATTCTTTATCCAATATCATTATAGGTCACCACCTTTTTATATGGATTTCAATTTCATAAATTCCTGTATATGCATTAATAAAATCCTTTATAAAATCACAAAAGACATCGTTTAAACGACGTCTTTTGTGATTTTATATATTTTTTTGTTATCAATTCTCTACATCCCCCCACCGGGATCAGCTCTTAAATAATTATCAATTTGTAGGCCTTGCGCTTCATAGTGCGTACCATTTATTTCATTATATTTTTTTGTACATTTTACATTTGTATTAGTAGCTATGGTTAACAACAATATTATAAAAATGAAGATAGATTTTTTCATTTTTCAAAATCCCTTTCCGACATTTTGAATACTTTTCTCTTTATACTCATTAAATATTTTTTGCGCAAATCCTGCATAAAAAATATCGTTTTTAATTTTCATCACATCAATAACACTTGAAATTTCCTCCAAATCATTATTAGCCATCCCTCTATAGAGACGCTGCATTGGACTTAATTTCCCATTTTTAACTTCAAGATAATCTAATAATTTATTAGCTTGATCTTTCTGATCCAGAATAATGAAATATAGACTTTTTTCCGCTATATCTAATGTATTCATATCAATTTTATCAATATCTTTCCTCGTTATTATTCGTAGAAAGTTTAGAGTATTTAAAGCTATTTTATACTTGTGTTTCTCTCCCAATAAAGTTAATGCATTACAAGCCTTTTCTAAGTAATGAAATGATGATACCTCATCCAGGAATAAATTACTTTCTCCCATTCTACTATCTATCACTGCTTGCATTATCGGGAAAAAGTTCAAATCTTCGAAGTCCATTAAATTTTTATACACCTCTTGAAAACCAATAACATCATTGCTTCTTAATAATGAATATCCCCAAATGCTCTCTATCCAAAAATGATATAAATTAAACAATTCCTTATTTTTCACTATCCTTGAATCATCTTCTACCCTTTTTTTGTATTTTATCATTAAATCAAATTTTCCTAAGTCACATAAAATTAGCATACTTAAAATGTCACAGAACATTCTTACTTGGAAATGTTTTTTATTGGCTATCGCTCTAGAATTTTCAATTTCTAAAAATATTTCTTCTAGATCTTTAGATCCATTTAAACGACATTTATATAAATTAAAAATGTTGTAACACCTTGACAATTCTAATGTTGAATGATTTTGACACAAATCAATCACAAAATCTAATAACTTATCAAACCCATTTAAATGCGCAATAAGAAACGCCATTTTTACATTTAGATTTTGTCTACTATGTTTTTTTAAATGTTGAATAACATCTTCTTCTTGAATATTTCTTTCTAAAGGAGAAAGTTTCGATGAAATCTTTAACAGTGAATATACTGAAATGTTTTGTCCTTTAGTATACCAATTTGAAAACGTGGTCTCTGGTATACCTAATTCTTTTGCAACCACTTTATGTTCCAACCCAGAAGTCTCTAAGTAAAATTTCATCCTTCTGTATATATTAACCATCTAAATTCACCCTTTTAATCCTCTATTATTAACATTTTTTATGCTATGTTAAGCATTATTAGCGTAATAAAGTAAACGTTTTCCGATTAATATTTATGGAACCTTTATTTTTATAAATTTTAACATTTTTAAACACAGGAATTTGTGAAATAATTTTAACTGAATATTCAGTCTTTTTTGTTCGTACTACATTTTTACACTCTTTTAACAGACTTACCATTTTTAGTGTTGATAATAAAGTCTATGACTTGTAAAATGAAGAAAGGATATGATCCAAAAAAAAATAAAACCCCACCACCATACAAATTTTTAATTGGCTAACAGTTTGGCGACTCAAACCAATTAAAAACGCCCAGGAAGTAGGGGTCTTAAATCATACTAATAGTATTCACTTATATAAAAATTATAACACAAAGTGAATACAGTGTGAATAAGAACCTCTATTTTCCCAAGATTTTTCTGTACGTGTGTACTGGGGAAAAACAGGAGGTTTTTTCAATGGTAACAAGTTATGAAAATATAACTGCTCACGATCTGACTGACAATATCCAAGTCAGTACAAGAGCAATTAAAACAAACCTAGAATTAGATAAAAAAATGACAAAACAAAAATTCCTCATGCGCGGTCCAAAATTTTTCAACGGACTCCTCAAGCAATTAAAAAGAGAAGATGAATTGTTCGAGCTGCCAGCATCAGCGTTAGCTGTGTATGTTGGTATGCATTACATGGTAAATGATATTGGTTTACTGCCAAGTGATTTTACTCTGGCTCAGCTTGCTCAAATCATTGGTCTACCTTATACAACTGCACATACAGGATTTGAGATTCTTTTACAACGTGGACTCGTACAAGAGATAATTACAGAAGAAGGATTACCAGTGTACGAAATTTCTCATTATGCACTGAATAATCGTACAAAGCGTGAAGGAAATCAAGAATGTATGGGATTATCCTACTTCCGTCTTCCAAAAGCATTATTAGAGACAACTATTTTATGTGAATTGGTTACACATCGTGACCGCAAAGGTATTTACTTATTATTAGATCTATGTAATAACTTCACACACGAGCTATATAAACAAAAGCATGAAAGTATCGAACAGTATACTCTTGTACGACGTATGAGCTTTTTGAAGAAGTATCTAAACCGAAATGCAAAAAAAGTACGTGAATATATCGAGTTATTATCGCCTATTTTTCAATTTGAAGCATCAAATACAACTGTACGTTATGCTCGTGAATCACGTCTTACTCGTATGCGTAAAGCTGTAAATCAAGTTTTAATCCCACGTTTTACAGTTCGCATGGCTGCATCGTGTGTTTTAGAAAATGATGATACCGATATTAAGCAAAACGAAGCAAAAATGCGAAAAGAAGCGGTATCTCGTTTAAAATCAGTTGGGTATGCCCTTTCAAGTAAAGATCGTCGTGATCTTGTTGTTGCATTCCAAAACGAAGTGTCTAAGATTGCGTATTTATTAGAAAATAAGACTGCTAGAACACAATTGATGACATATACAATGTGCTATGCATTAGATTCATTAGAACAGTACGTGAATACAACTGGCCAAAAAGTGAAGTCTATTGGTGCTTTTGTTCGTACAAAATTACGCGAATCTCTTCCATCCTGGCGTTTTACATACTTAAACGATCATGACCGCCATGAATTACTTGTGACATTTGCACGCCATAAAATAGATATACCAGAATGGGTACACATGGATTACAGCGTGAACTAACCCATAAAATAACAAAATAGCTTCCTATCCAGCTTTGTTTAAAAAAATTGAGTTGAACAAGGCTATTAGTCATGAGAAAAAACATATATCTTTTGAAATCCTCTATTCTAAAACGAAAAACAGTAGGTTTGTCATTCATAATCTACTGTTTTTTTATTTTCTCTTGTTTCGATAGTTAACTTGTGAATTTGTAGATAATATGAATATTTTCTTGTGGAAACATAGAATAGTTGATTTTTAAGCTTGTGAATTGTGATTTATTTGGTATTTCACTTGTAGATTGTGAATTCTACATTTCTTTAATCTTCTAACCTCTCAAATCCCTTGGTATGCAAGAGGTTCACCGTTTTCCTTTTCGTCTATATATATATTTGATTCTTTTATATATTTTTTTGATTTATTTCTATACATATTTGAAATTAATACTTACCTTTGTAATTTATACCTAAAAAAATGAACCAATTTAATAAAGAAGACAGTATCCTATAGCCCTTTTCTTTTTTTATTAATTCCTGTGCAAAACAATAAAAACGTATATTCAATAGATATCCTTCCTTAATAGTTCGAGTCCCCCCTAGAATAATGCCAATCTTAAAAACTAAACCCATCTATAATTTCCTTATAAGGGGTCACCATACCATTTCGGGAAAATTGTACGCTAAGAACTACAAACCCTTATCATTACAGTATTTTTTAAAGATAAATACATGTTCAGAAAGATAAAAACCTAAGTTTAATTGAACATTGATTTGTTTACACACTTTATGAACATGATTGTAGCTATAAAACGTTGATATTATTGAGTTTTATCCCCTGTTCATAAACATAAGATTTTCTGAACAAATATCCCTTAGCGTACAGTAAAAGGGGTTA
>NZ_JBALLY010000128.1:0-10322 GCF_036963045.1 Bacillus sp. JJ864
CTTTTTAGTCTAGCATCAGAATCAAAAGATTACATACAATGCACTTTTGATTCCTCTCATTCTCTATCTCCTACTTACAATTCCTAAAATAAATTTGAATTCATTACGGTTCTTTTTCATTTTCTTAAAGCCTTCTTTTGTATCTACTATTAAACAAGTTTGTCTTATCCAACATCTCATATAAGCCGATTCAAAATGAATTGGCTTTACAATACCACGCTGCTCCGTCTCTGTTCCATCATCATATTCTATTTCCGTTCTAACAAACCACTTATTTCCGATTCCAAATTCAATATACTTCAATTGTAATTCCCCTTATAAAAATATTTATCAGCTTTCATTTAAACATAATTATATTATGTTAACTATTACATCTTATATTGTGTTTGACCATACTACTTGTTCTATGAATACAATATAGAATCCTTCTTTTATTACTTATTAACAAACCATTGTCACAAAGCGGATTTTATGAAAAGATGAAATAATAACAGAAAATAAAGAATAATTATTATTTTAAGAAGAAAAATAGTATGCAGTACTCTACCACTGAAGATATATTAAAAGATCTTGAAAATAAAGGAATTATTGAACCTTTTGGCAACCTCAAAATAAAATAGATTTATTTGAAGAAATATTACTAGGCTTATATTGTCGCATCGCTACTTCCATTCGTCATCATCCAGAGGATTTACCACAATACATTGTAACGTGGGATAAGTGGAAGGCTCATATTGATTTGAAGTAAAATCAAATATCAGTTAAACGTCTATTTACTGTAGAGAGAATCCATTTTGACATAGAATCAAAATGGATTCTTTCACACCACATTCTACTCATCTTCTAGATCCTGTCCTTGTTTCACTCTTAATTTGTATACATAGTAAACCGGTATAAGACCACAGATAAATAAAATAGCTCCTAATAATAGACCATCTTTCCAGCCAAAGTTGGGTGTAATTGAAGTAAGATATGCAACACCTGTCCCAATTACAGTTAGTACTGCCATGCTAATAATAAATGATTTCTTTGGATCTTTTATTTCTTTTTCATGTTCTACACTAATACTCATTGATAAATATGCAGCAACAATAGCGGTTAACATAAATACCATCCAAAGGGGATTCTCACGCATCCTTTCCATTCCCCCTTGGATGAAGTCGTAACCAAGAATACATAAAACCCCCATCGTTTGGACGATATAAGCAATTTTAATATTTTGTAAATTTCTTAACATAAGTCTTTCATCTGTAATTTTTTTCATTCAAAATCCTCCTGATCCACCCAAAATATTTCATCTAATTTTGCATTTACGGCATAGCAAATTTGTAAACATAACTTTAATGACGGATTATATTTCCCTTTTTCAATCAGGCTAACCGTTTGTCTTGTAATACCGACCGCATCAGCAAGCTGTTGTTGAGTCAAATCTGCTTTTACACGAGCAACCTTTACATGATTTTTCATATAACACCCTCCACTTAAAATGTAATATATATATTCCTTTATGTAAAGTATAAATTACATCAAAATGACAGTTCCTCCGTATCTCGAGGTAGGAGGAACCATCTTTTTGAAAGGTTTCTTCAATTTATAAAGTTTCTTTCAAAAAGTAAGAAATAATTTTTAACAAACATTATAAAATGAAAAATATTGTTTATGGATACAATCTTATCTATTCACATGCTATTTTTATTAAAAATCTAATAAAGAAACCATTCGCTCAATCCCTACCGCCTGAATTAATAGCGGCAATCGTGGACCGCTTGAGCTATTCAAAACAAGCTTATATACCATATTAAATAATAACTTTTGATTAGCTCTCATGATTTTTTTATCCTCGTCATGACAAATTGCATATATTTTCTCCATTAATTGATCTATCTGCCGACTATTACGGAGTATGTCACAAAATACTTTTAACCACTTTTTCTGAATCTCCTCTAATGCTTCATAGTATTCGATATCTTTCTTATCGTTTATACGAATCATTTTTTGCGGATGCCAATTTTTAATCCAATATTCTACCCGATCGCTTATTGTTTTGATGTCTGTTATGGTATATTCCTCACCTGTTTTACTAAGAACTCTTTGTAATGCCTGCACATGAAAGTTTACTAATGGTAAGACACCTGCTACTTGGTTAAATTTCGGAAACACTTCATTTTCATCGTTAACTTTTGATAATTTAAGATAAAGACATCTATCTTTATCTTGTAACGTTCCATTTCGGTAATTCTCTCGAAACCTTTCATATTCAGAATAATTTCTAATCACATCTTCCTCTAGACCAATGTTAAAAGATGCATTTGGTTTATACTTAGAAAACATAAAGAGGATGATTTCAGGTGAATATATGTTTAGTAGTTCATTTGGCGTTATAATATTTCCAGTTGAGCTAGACATTTTTTTATGATCACCTTTTATTCCTATAAACTCATAAGCTACATAGTTAGGTGCTTCATAGTTAAAAATCCTTCTAGCGATTTCTTTTGATACGTTATAACTTCCTGTTTCTGATGAGTGATCTCTTCCTCCTGGTTCGAAAATGACATCTTCAACCATCCATCTCATTGACCAATCTATTTTCCAATTCAATTTCATATTATTTGCACTCATCACTGATAACATAGAATGGTTTCCACAACTACAAACATATTCAATCGTTTTATTTTTTTCATCAAACTTTTTTATTTCTGTATGGTCTTTTCCGCAACTCTCACAATATAGTGCAATTGGGTAGAAAGCATTTTTCTCTTCTTCTGAAATATCGCTCGTTTTAAATTTCATGACTATGTCATATATTTCTTTTCTTTGTTGTAATGCATGAAGAATGTGCCTATTATATCTACCAGCTCTATATTCCTTACTTTGATATAGAAACTCCACTTCAATTCCAAAGGCTGCTAGAGACTTTTCAAATTCTTTTTCAAAGTGTTCTGCATACGACGCATAACACCCGAAAGGATCTGGAATATCTGAATACGGCAAACCAATATATTTTTCAAAAGAGGAATCAACGTTTTTAGGTACTTTTCTAAATCGATCATAATCGTCCCATGAGAAAATAAAACGTGTTTTCTTCCCTAAGTCTTGCAGCGCCTTCACCACAAAATACGTAGTTACAATTTCCCGAAAGTTCCCTATATGAACTGATCCCGAAGGACTAATTCCTGACGCACACACAAAAGTATTTTTATTTGGATATTTATTAATTAATTCATTTGCTATTTTATATGCCCAGTGCATAACTATCACCTCTTCATAAAATCATTTCACTTTAACCTTTTCCCCAAATAAAAAAACTCCCACCCCCAAGATTATAAATCTTGAGGACGAGAGTTGTGCTCATCGTGGTACCACCTCAGTTTATTGATATGTCACCATACCAACCTCTTCGGGTACGGCAAATTGCGTATACCCTATCTCTATAATGGGAGAACCCGTCGTATTATCCCTAATCAACTTAGTTCCATACGAAGCTCCAAGTCTTTTTTCATTAAGAACGCTACCTCTCCTTCTCAGCTACCGGAGTTCTCTGTTACATAACATTTCTTAATTACTCTTCTCTTCATCACTGTTAATATTTTCAATTTCTTAATTGCATTAATAATAATCAGAAAAATGATTATTGTCAATTATGATTAGTTATTATTTGTTGATCACCATGATAAAAAAATCCGTTCCAAATCTTGACAAAACAAAACTTATTCAATAAGCTTACATTAATACTAAACGTTTAGTATAAAATATTTTCTATTTTAGTGGAGGGATAATGATGACAAGATTAATGGTACTTGGTTTATTAATGCAGTACGGTCCTATGTCTGGCTACGAATTACAGCAAGCAATGCAATCTGCACAAACGGATACGTGGGCAGGTGTTTTCCCTGCTTCCATCTACCACGCTTTGAAAAAAATGGATAAAGAAGGATTAGTAGAACTTGATACTGTTGAAAAAACAGGAAATCGTTCTAAAGCAATATATAGTATCACAGCAGCTGGAAAAGATGAATTTCACAAGCTAATGATTGAATCTTTTCAACAATCTTCGGTAATTTTCCCAACTCATCTATATACAGCACTAACTTTTTTCACAGCTGATGCGGTTTCTGTCCCAAAAATTACAGCTGCTTTGCAGGAACAAAAAAAAGAGATTGTAAATATGTTCGAAAATATGAAAGCAGGACAATCGATTAAAGAGAAAATGATCGACGTTCCTGAGCATGTAACTCTTATATTTGAAAATATTTATGAGCAATGTGAGATGCAACTTCGTTTTATCGAAAAGCTAGAAAAGAAGTTATCTATATTAGAAGAAAAGACCAGAGAGGAGGAAAAATGATGCAACCCCAAATAAAAATGTCTCGAATACAAAAAGCTGCTTTATGGGTTGTAGCAGTAGCTGTCTTTACTGATATGCTTATTTATGGAATGATCGTGCCCATCTTACCAAGCTACGCAAAAACGCTTGGGGCCACGCAAGCTGAAATTGGCTTTTTATTCGGTAGCTATGCCATTACGTTACTTCTCACAACCCCAATTTTAGGGGTGGTCTCCGATAAAGTGGGTAGAAGACTCCCTATGATTCTAGGTTTATTTGGATTAGCAGCTGCAACTTTATTATTTGGATTCGCGAACAGTTTTTGGTTATTGGTTGTAGCACGAATGCTACAAGGTATATCAGCAGCTGCAACATGGACAACTGGGTTAGCTCTTCTTGCAGATGTATTCCCTCTAAAAGAACGCGGGAAAGCAATGGGGATAGCTCTATCCGGCCAAGCAATTGGCATGCTATTAGGTCCAACTATCGGTGGCTTTCTTTACCAATGGGGCGGCTATCACTTACCATTTATATTCGCAGCTGGAATCGCACTTATTGATGGAATATTACGAATCACATTACTTCATGATGAACCGAAACAAGATACTGAGCAACGTATTTCTTATCGTTCCATATTAAAGATGCACTCCTTATTTATGATTATCGGAATTATTATACTTGGAGCTGCCTTGCCTAGCGCTTTAGAGCCGACTCTTCCTTTATATTTACATAATGTTTTACACCTAAGTTCAGGAACAATCGGCCTGTTATTCGCTGTTCCCACTCTCGCTTATGGATTTACTGCTCCAGTAATTGGGACACTTTCAAATAAGCTTGGCAGAAATCAAACAATGATTATTGGACTTATTATTGCTGCTCTATGCTTTCCATTCACAACACTCGTTCCTAATATTATCTCTGTGATATTTGTTCTTGCTGTGCTAGGAATTAGCTTCAGTTTCTTACTAGCACCCGCTCTGCCAGAACTGACATACCTCGCGGACAAAAATGGAATTCGTGCATACGGTACACTCTTTGCTATTTATAATACAGCCTACTCTATTGGCATGTTCTTTGGTCCAACGTTAAGCGGAAATTTATCTGATTTATTCGGATTAACAAATACACTGTACACCATTAGTTTTATTCTCCTATGTTATCTTGGACTGTTTTTTTGGAAAATAAAAAAACAATCGTGAATATCCTATAACGTATTTTTAGAAGATTTAACGTTAGATTAAAAATGTATCCAAGATTTCATCTTTTTCTTCTTTGTTAATTCCAATATATTTAAGTGTAATTTGGCGTGTACTATGATGATTCAGTATTTCTTATAACATGGCTACATCTTTTGTTTGCTTATAGGGGTCCTGCCATATTTCCATCGAGCTAAAAGAACGAGTTACCCCAAGGGCAAAATGCACAAAATTTTCGTTCTGGGGGTATTAAGAGATCTTAACTCGATGGGCATGGGACGGTACCCCATAGCTTTCTTTATTAGTGTCAGTAATTTCATTTATTCTAATAAAATGCAGTTTACTACTCCTTAATATAAAAATCCTTTGTTTTTACAAATAATACTCAAACATTTTTGCAATCTTTTCTTTCATTTTTTCTTTTATAGATAATTGATTGACGTCAGAGGATGTTACTCGCTTTGAATCTTGTAAGTCTGCATTAATGACTGGCTTTATTTTCGAAATATAGACAGGGTCATGGATATAACAGTTCATTTCTTCATTTAAATGAAACGAGCGCGAATCAAAATTCACGGTCCCAACCATCAATATTTTTTCATCAATCAAAAATACTTTACCGTGTAACACTCCCTTTTTATAACCATATACTTCTATTCCCTGTTTTAATGCTTTTCGGATATATGGATACGCTGCTTCTTTAACTAACAGTGCATCTGAATGAGGTGAGAACAGAATTTTGACACGGACTCCCCTCTTTCTTGCATCTACTAATGCGTTCCAAATAGTTCTGTCTTTTGGTATAAAATAAGGTGTTAATATAATGATGGATTCTTTTGCTTGTTGAAACAGCATTGCATAATCTTGCCCAAGTTTTTCTCCGCTATAATATGCAGTAAATCGATGCGTGGTTGCTCCCTTTTCCTTTATCGCACTGTGTATCGGAATCGGTTTCTCTGAGTTTTTCTTCCAGTCTAACACAAATTGGTGTTCTAGATCTTGAACTCCTTCTCCTCGTATTTGAAGGTGATAATCTCTCCAGTAACCAAGTTTTTCTTTTTCTCCTAAGTACTTCTTGCCAATGTTAAATCCGCCAATGTACCCAATTTTCCCATCAACAACTGAAATACGACGATGATTCCGATGATCCAAAGAAGAAGAAATATAAGGGAAAGCAGGCTTATTGTAATACGTAAAATGCACTCCACTTTTAACTAATAATTCTATTTCCTTCTTCTTTAGTAAAACTCCACCTAGCCTGTCCACTGCATAGTATACTTCTACACCTTCCTGACTTTTTTGCCTCAATAACTCTAGAAACTGATGACTTACTTTATCATCAGCAATAGAGAAAAAGTTAATATGCACGTAATGTTTTGCTTTCTTTATATCTGAGAATAATTGATTGTTTAACTGTTTCCCGTCCGTATACATAGTAATATCACTTTGACGAATAGGGTATTGGTTAGGCTGCCGGTTAAATCTCCCACTTTTTTCAGCTGTTGTTCTGTCAATTTCACCCCAAACAAGCAAAACAAAACATCCGCCGATAAATACAAAGAGGAGTACTCGGAAAATTCCCCCTATCTTTTTCAGCATATTTAATCTCCTTTATATATTATCGTTTTCTTTCTGTTAGTTTTTGTTATCGGGACAAAACTATTCCATATCCATCCATGAAGCTAATCTTTACCATAGAATATGTAAGTCAATTATGTTCTTACATGGTAGATTTTTCTTATAAATATTCTATTCAAGTCAAGTTAACATAACATCATTTAACGGGATTCCATGTATCTATTGGCTAAAAAAATCCTCCTTCAGATAATTAACTGTAAAATTTCTCATTCACATAACCCTAAAATTGGAAATCGTACTATGATAACAAAATAGGCATTCTATATTTTGAAGTACATTTACAAGGAGGAAATACTACATGACAGTAAGTACTAAACTTAAACAAACTATCGCTGGATTAAAGAGTGCTCAAGCATGCCTAGAAGGATTTGTTCTTGATACCGATAACCAGCAAGCAAAACAATTATATAAAGGTGCAGCACAACAAACTCAAGAAATTATTGAATCTTTAAATCCTCGTCTTCAGCAAATTGAACAAGAAGAGCCTCAGTACAAGTAATAACATAATACCTTTCACATAGAATATCGTCCACATGGAAGAGTGCTCAGCTTAGGTAACGATTATCAAAATGATGATTACAATTAAAGGGTCTCACCACATCAATAGCAAGATAAGAAAAGCAAATATTCCAAAACAAAAAAATGTACATTTTCATCTGGAGATGCACATTTTTTCGTTTTGGGTGTGTTATAAAATGCTTAAGTTGATGGATGTGTGACAGTACCCCAATTAAAGTTTTTTAAACCTAATTGGACTTACCATTAAGAGAGCGAGGATTAAGGTAATCCATGCATTGCTATATGAAAACAACCCCATACCAGCCAATGGTAATCCAGCAGCTGGAATAGGTAATCCCTTAAAATATCCAATGGTTGGTTTAACACTAAATTTAGCTAATCTTAAAGCACCCATCGTTGGGAAAAGGATAAATGCCAAAGAAGTTAAAATAGATGGTGCCGCTATCGAATGAAATAGAAGTGCAGGAGCAACTCCGAAACTAACAATATCAGCTAAGGAATCCAATTCTACGCCAAACTCACTATTCACTTTTAATTTTCTTGCAATCCTTCCATCAAAAAGATCTAAAACAGCCGAAAAGAAAATAAATATGGAGGCTGCTTCCAAAAAGCCGTTCATATTTAAGGTGATTGAAAAAACACCGCACAATAAATTTCCAATCGTAAATAAATTAGGTACAGATTTTACTATCCAATTGAACAAAGTTGTCCCCCCTTGATCAAGCTTCCTATTTATATAGCATTTTCTATATATTCTTCCGTTATTCTTAATAATTCATGCCCAGTGTACGCTAAGCAAATTTCGACAAGAAAAAAGCCGATTTTCTGTACGTTAAGGAAAATCGGACCAATTGCCATTAAAGCAGAATTGCCTAAAGGAAGATCGAGCTTATTTCATTTTTTATCGTATTTTCATCATTAATGAAAATCATCTTACTCTACTCACAGCTTCACCTACAAACATATGTTTAATTTTGTTTATAAACATCTGCCGCCAACTCTTGTAGTAAAAGTTTATCTATTACTTTAAAATAACCCCCCTTCTTCTCTAACACTCCTTTATCACAAAGAATATTTAATGTTCGCAGCAAATGCCGATAGCTTGTCCCTAATAACTCCGATATTTCCGTTAAGTTCCCTTGAAATATCATGGTTTTTTCTTTTTCCCTTATCCTTTCACTTGTCGCAAGAATATAACTTGCTAATCGATTCTCAAGTGGATAAAGTAAATTAATGGAACTATTTTGGGCAAGTCTAGCCAGTTTATGAGCTAAAGAATCACAAATAAAACTTAAAAAAGTTGCATCATGAAGTAAACGTGTCCTAATTTTCTCTAGCGGAATTCCAATGCAATAGGAGTCCTCTATCACTTGGACATTCGAAAACGTTTTTTGAGAACGAACTAGTTCTACATCTCCCATGACTTCAAACCCATTATAAAAAGTTAACAATAACGACTTACCATTACTTAAAGTCGTATACACCTTTGCTTTTCCTTCTACAAAAAAATAAAGATAATGAAGCGTTTCATTTTCCCTACATATGTACTCATTCTTTTTAAATAACAATAGCTCCATCACAGACTTTATATCCTGATTAAAAAAATCTTCAATATTATTCTTTTGAATATACTCATCTAATTTCTTCGAATCATATATTTTTTTCATAAATCCTCAAATCCCCTTTTTACTATGACATATGTCATCATACACATTACTTCAATCATGGTAAATTAACCTTAAAATTGCAAGGGGGAAATACTATGTATAAATTACTGTCCGCATTTATTGGTGCTCTCATCGCACTAATGATTCCGTTAAACGGCATCTTAGCAGAAGTTATAGGAAATTATAACGCTAGTGTTCTAATTCATACTGTTGGATTAGTTGCGGTTATTATCATTTTATTAGTGGGTAAATTTAAACTTAAGATTTATAAAGGGATTCCGCTTTACTTATATAGCGCGGGAGCTATCGGGGTATTCACTGTACTTTTTACAAATATGAGTTTTTCAGCACTCGGTGTATCCTTAACAATCGCTTTAGGCTTACTCGGTCAGGCTATTACTTCTATTGTCATCGATCATTTCGGATTATTAGAAATGAAAGTTGTAAAGTTTGAAAAAAAGAAAATGGTCGGCTTACTACTGATCGCTTCTGGAATTATAGTTATGAATGTTTTTTAATGGAGGAGAAATGATGTTATATATATGTATTGCCATTTTAGCTGGTTGTTCCATTGTAATCGCACGGGTGATTAACGCAAATTTAGCAACTCAAATTGGCATTTTCCAAGGTACTTTTTTCAACTATATTACTGGTCTCGCTTTTTCATTGCTATTTTTAGTGTTTAGTAATGAATCTTTTAACATGTCCTACACGACATTGCAGTCCATACCGTTTCTTGCCTATTTAGGTGGATTAGTAGGTGTTGTAGTAATTGGATTATCAAACTATATTATTCCTAAAATATCTTCCTTCTATTTGACATTACTCATTTTTATCGATCAATTAGGTATGGGCATTATCCTTGATTTTTTCAGTTCACATGAAATATCGATTGGTAAGATAGTCGGTGGTTTATTAGTAATAATGGGACTCACATATAATTTGATTATTGATCGGGCGGATATACCTGTTCAAAGT
>NZ_JBALLY010000129.1:0-3008 GCF_036963045.1 Bacillus sp. JJ864
CTTTGTCAAGTGAACCTATGCCAGTAAAACCAATTCCATCTCAAATAAGAGAAACAGGGACCATTCTTACACAAAAATCAAGTATAGATGTCGACTCAACTATTCCACAATCGATAGTGGAAACAGCAAATGAAAATAAGGAAATTCATTCAACACAAGAAATAGAATTACCCACTGCGTTAGAGGAAATACCAAGTGCTATCGCAGTCGGCAATGAAACTTGGCATCTACCTACACCTAAGCAATTAGATCGTTTAGAATCATCAAAAGAAGAGTAAAACCCTTGTATTTTAGGGCTTTACTCTTCTCACTAAAGAGAAAAGGAGGCGGTCTAGATGATGCAAGCACAGATACAAGAGGAAATTCATGAAATGGTGCAAGAGGAAGCAACGAAAGGTGTGAAAAAAAAGAAAAAGAAGTCTTGGAAACTCCGAATCTTTATTCTTCTGATTTTAGGTAAAATTTTTTGTTTCTTGCTGATTTTTGCTTTTATTGTACTTGTCATGTTCGGGCAAGATATGAGGAAGCAGGAAAAACCAGGATCTCCCACACCGGGAACAGGCATAGCAAACGTTTCGCCCGAGGTGATGCGTTGGGAGCCTGTTGTCAGACAGTATGCGGAACAATTTGGCATCCCTCAGTATATTCAATTTTTACTAGCTTTAATTCAACAGGAATCATCTGGGACCCTTATCGACGTCATGCAAGCAAGTGAAAGTAAATGTGGTTATATTGGGTGCATCACCAATCCAGTTGAATCTATTGCGTATGGGGTTGAGCGATTTTCTAAGCTATTACAAGCATCGGAGGGAAAATTATACATCGCCGCACAGGCTTATAATATGGGGGATTATTTTGTAACACATGCAAAAGGTATGAATACAAATTCAGATGATGTGGGATCAGTTGAAACAGCAGCTAAAGCCTATGCACAAAAATATGCAACGTCATTGGTTTGTAGTCCTTCATACCGCACTGGGTATTGTTATGGGGACTGGCGGTATGTTGCTAACATTTTAAGATATTACCAAGTGGCCACAACTCCTCCAACATCGGACGGATCTGGTAATGGTCCCGCAAATCAAAAGTTTAATGAAATCATGGCTTTGGCTGCTCCATTTGAGGGACGTCCCTATGTGTTTGGGGGCCGTAGACCGCCAGACTTTGATTGTAGTGGATTAGTAGAGTGGTCCTATGGTCAAGTTGGCATTAATATTTCTGGGACCGCAGCAGACCAATATAACAAGACTATTGCCGTCGATAATCCAGCACCGGGTGATTTAGTATTTTTTCGAGATACGTATAAAGCTGGAATCAGCCACGTTGGCATATACGTAGGTAATAATCGCATGTTTAACGCGGGGGGAACGCATTTACACTATGCTGATTTATCAAAAGATTATTGGGTGGAACATTTTGCAGGATTTAGAAGAGTACAATAGTATAGGAGGAAAAAAATATGAATAAAACGTTCGGAATGATTTTGGTATTTCTGTTAGCAGTTACCGGAATATTTGCGATGAATAAGTATTCGGAAGCTATGGAGTATAAGGAAAAGTATCAAAAAACCACGGATAAAAACAAAAAGCTAGATAAGGAGAAACAGGAGTTATATCGAATACTTGCCAGCAAAGAAAATAATACGGAGGAAAAGGTAAAAAAAGATACAACAGACTTTTTAAAAGCGTTTTTTGAGTATGATACGTCCAAAGGAGAAAGAGCATGGACAAAAATTAAGCCGTACACAACAGAAAATGGATTAAAAATGTTGATTCCTTCTGGAACGGATATCAATGCAACTGTAGAAAAAACAGATCCTGATAAGACTCTTGTATCAGGAATCGATAAACAATTACTGTACTTTACATCAGTAGATGAAAAAAACGCAAATATTTTTGCGAGAGTGTGGCAAAAGATGACGGTAAATAATGTCTCTAGTGTTAGTCAAATGCTATTGGAAATCAAATTGGTGTATAACGAAGAACAAAAGAAATGGATCGTTGACGATCTAAAGATACAGCAGCCGTTGAAACCAGAAGGGCATATTAGCTAAATACTGATAAGTGTATTCTCGAATATGGTTTGTCTATTTGAAAAGGGGGAAAAAATATGTTGTGTCCAAGATGTTCGGAAGAGAAACAAATTGAAATGATGCCGATGTATGATGAGTATCCAAATTGGATTTTGTTTTGTACAAAGTGTGACTATAGATATGAGAATTATGACCAGAGTCCACTTCCATACTAAAAAATTTGTGAAAAAAGGTGGTACAGAATGATAAGTATTGGAATAGGGCTGTCAGTTATACTGATAGCTTTTTTATGTACCAGCGTGTATCCTTTCCAACAGGAAAAATTAGAAAAAGGGAAGTATGACATGTATGGGTTATGGCTAGTACTTTGGACTGGAATTTGTGTTTACGTATCTGATCGTTACTTTCAAGATGATGGCTTGCAATGGATAGTGAAATTGATGGGAGCGACGTGTGTGATGGGAATTGCGGTGTCTTTTGTTGGCAGACAGCTTATACATGATTATAAATCTAAAAAATTACCATTCCAAAGAAAATGATCCCTCAGATTTAATTACAATGAGTTTTTATAACACTGCCAACACATTTGGTATCAAAATCGATTTCGTTTGTTACTCGGTCTGTTATGATACTTAAATAGATTTTTAGAATACTCGGAAGTTTTTTAGTAAAGGTTTGCATATATTTTAATTATGAGGCTAGGGAAAGGGGATTGACGGTACCATGATATATCAATATGAAATTGATTTTTCTGTGATATATAGTGATAGGGTAACAGTTGTACAATCCGCAATAGTTCCAGCACATTCTTTAGAATTCGCCAAAGAAAAATTGATAACAGAAACACAACGAAGGATCGGTAATTGTGAAATTTTGATTTGCTCAGCAAGTTTAAAGGTTTCAGAGGATGAAAGATATAGCATTATGATTTAAAGTAAAAATGTCCCTTGGGTTTTATTCCAGGGGACATTTTTTA
>NZ_JBALLY010000130.1:0-2580 GCF_036963045.1 Bacillus sp. JJ864
AACCGTTCTAATTTTCTCATCTAAATCAAGTTTTTTTCTAATCCTTTGAATATGCATATCCACAGTTCTAGTTTCTCCTAGGTAATCATATCCCCAAATTTTTTCTAAAATTCTTTCCCTAGATAAAGCTATTCCTTTATTTTGTATTAAAAGACATAAAAGCTCGAATTCTTTTAGCGTTAAATCGATACTATTGCCATCTTTTTTCACAAGCATTTCTTCTATATATATTTCTAAATTCCCGAAACGTATGGCGTTATTTTTTTTACTGTAACGTCTTAAAACTGTTTCAACTCTTGCTAAAAGTTCTATAGACTCAAAAGGTTTTCCTATATAATCATCTGCTCCCATTTTAAGCCCCTTCACCTTATCCGTAATGGATGATTTAGCTGATAAAAAAATTACAGGTATGTCCTTATGCTTTATTTTATCTATTATGCTAAACCCGTCTATTTCTGGAAGCATAACGTCTAAGAGTATTAAATCAAATTGTTCCGATTCTATTACTTCTAAAGCGTGTCTTCCATTGTAAACCTGGATAGTTTCATAATTTACCATTTTTAAATTTAGGTTTATTAAATCTGAAATAGTTGGCTCATCTTCTACAATTAATATTTTTTCTGCTTTCATCAGTTCACTCTCCAAAGAATAATACTTACCGTACAAATCCCCCAAAAGGAATAAATAATACATTAGACTTCCATCACAGTTAGTATTTAATTTGCCAAATTGTTGTTTGTTCAACTACCTAGCCCATCTTACCAAATAAATAAGATCCATTTCCAGTTCATATTGTTACCATACCAAAGAAACATATTTCTTCTTTAATTACATTAGATGAAAGTGATAACGACTTATTGCTTGAACTATTAGGAGTGATAAAACAAGTTGCTACTAAAGTGACATCCGAACACGGGGCATGTAGGGTAATAACTAACTTAAGCAAATACCAAGATTCTAAACACCTTCATTGGCATATTGTCTCTGGAGAACCTATAAAATAAGATTTGTCATATTCAAGTATTGGTGAGCGTTAGTTCAAGAAGAAGGGATATATTTTTGTTATTCCATTAAAGGGCGCGATTACTGAGCAAGGAATAAAAGGGTGATACATATTATATATGACTAATATGTATCACCCTTTATTTTTTATGACTTTTTACAATTTAGGTCTTGATAAAGCATTTATAGCGTGATTTGGTTCCATTGCTACGCAGACCCCATAAGTGTTATAACATAAATATATTATGTTATCTTCATATAACTCTATAAAACTGAAAGGAGATTCACAATTATGATATTTACTGAAGTATTTCAGCATTTAGATGAATTTTGTAAAAATGAAACTACCAAAAGTGCTCTTTTCAATTTCGAGTATAACAACGGTCTTTTCACAGGTATCTATTTACCTATCCCAAAAAGCATTTTAATTACTTGTAAAAATGCAAACGCAAGTTGGGTTCTTGAAAGCAATAATAATGAAAACGTAAACGTAAACGTTTATATACCGAACGATATTTTCCAGCAAGTGAGCGATTATGTATGTACAAGTGATGAAAAAGGAGATCGGAAAACATCCCCATTTTTTGAAGAACTGCAAAAACACCTTTTAAGTTTACCTTTAAATACTTTCAAAGAAGCACCTACTGATTTATTAATCAAAAACGCAAGAACTGCAAAAACAAACGATACAAAATACGATGAAAAGGGAAAAGGTGATAAGGTATACTTCGATCATTGGCGAAGAAACAAGGTACATAACGTTAGCACTTTGAACCTTCAAAAAACTCGTAGATGGTTTGGTGAAGAAATATATGAATACTGTAAAAAATATAACATCAGTTCTAGATGGCTACCCGAACCTTCGAAAAATATTAAACAGCACTTGTTGTTCTTCGACACTACAGAAGCCAAAGCTCAACTTAGAGAAAAACGAATGACTTGTCCAAAGTGCTCAAAACCTTTAATAGAGAAAATAAACAGTCAGTCTAAAGAATCCTTCCTGGGATGTAAAGGCTTCCCTTTATGTAGGCATACCGAAAATGTAGATTAGCAGATAAAAAGAAAGTAAATAATAATTGTTCATTCTGGAGCTATTATGATGTTATCAAACCAATATAAAAAGGATGATTACAATGATACCCGAACCAAATTGGCAGCCAATTAGTGCTCTATCCATGATTGCAAATATGATTGATGGGCAGCTAGAAGATGCACAAGAGCAATACACTCGTTTATTAGAAGCGCAGCCAACACCGCATATATTAGATGACTACACAATCCATCGCACCATTCAAGTATATACTGATCAACTTGAATTTGTTCCAATATATAAAACACAACTGAAAAAGTGGCAACTAGAAGCGCATACAACTTCTATTCAACAAAGTGAAATCAAACGACTACAAGAACAAATGAAGAAATGGGAGAACATTTTAAATAGTATCTTGCACTTAGCAAGTGAACTAAAAGAGGGAACAATCGAAAACATGCTGTCAAAAAGCGATTGGGAGCTAGGCATCCAAGGTTTGCAAAAACATAATAACTCGAAACGTTATTAATAAAAAATGTCCCCTGGAA
>NZ_JBALLY010000131.1:0-10823 GCF_036963045.1 Bacillus sp. JJ864
AAATGGTAGTGCTAGAAAAAGTATGGAGGGATATATGGTAAAGAAATAAACAGCTCAATTTAATTTAAATAAGAACTAATAATCCCTATTTTTTAGTGTTAAATAATTGTTATTTTATTTGTTTTTTTAGCTTTTGTCCCTCAGAAGAGTACTTGTTATAAAGAATGCTTTTTTTATGATGTTACACTAATTTTTAATGAATTTCTCATTTGGATTTAATCAGATTTTCAGAAGAAAGTCATACTACCATAATTATGGTAGTAGCGTTTTTTATTGTATTGTATCTTCAATTCAGAGCAACTAAATATGTTCCAGGCATTTATTGGCTAACTGTTGTTCTTATAAGCGTATTCGGAACATTGGTGACTGATAATTTGACAGACAATTTGGGAGTGCCTCTTGAGTTTAGTACGGTAGTTTTCTCTGTGCTGCTAGGTTTAACTTTTCTTTTTTGGTATCTCAGTGAAAAAACACTCTCGATACATTCGATTTATACAAGAAAAAGAGAAGTTTTCTATTGGCTTACCATTCTTTTCACATTTGCACTTGGCACAGCAGTCGGAGATTTATATTCCGAACAACTCGGTATTGGTTATATTTACACAGGAATATTAGTTATTATTATAATTGGTTGTGTATTTTTAGCATGGAAATTCTTGAAACTTGATGGGACTATTGATGTTGTATTAGCAGCAGTTCGTTCATCAAACCCTGATGTCAACAAGTGTAAATCTGCACTTAACAATTCGCTTAGTGTCATAAACGAAGCAAATAAATAAAAATTTTAGGAATCGCAAATCGCGGTTCCTTTTTTGTGTTGGAGTTAAGATCCTATTATCGAGCTTTAGTCAAATAAAGTAGTTGATACATAAAGGTTTTCGATAATTTATTCTTATCTTAATAATTTTTCATAGAGGTAGTTTTTATTTTGAGAAATCTTACAATTCTGTAAGGTACATGTAAGGTAGTTCGATGGTAACTATTTCTAAACATTTTATAATAAAGGTAACAAAGACGAATCGAGGAGGAAAAAATGATGAAAGGATTAGCTGTAGCGGCATTAACAGTTGCTTTTGGAGTTGTTGCGTATGACAAACTGACTGACATGATCGAGGTTGTAAAACAGTTAATAGCATAAATAAAGATTTAAGGGGACAGAGAATGGAATGGCTATTAGGAATGATTGGAGTTTGTAGTGTAATCTTATTATTCATGTTTCCAAGTGGATTATTAAGCTCAAGTGTAAGTATACTTTTCATCTGTTTAATCATCGGGACAATCATCATTATTATGTTGTTGATGAAACGTAGTAAGCTTATTTTCTTTTTAAGCATCATTGTGATGACGTTTATTGTTCTTCAAATCATAACCCTCTTTATATATCCTACTATTATAAAAGCTTTCCAGTAGACTCTCCGCATCGGCAGCAGAGAGTTTTTTTGTTTTATTTCTTCATGAAATTTCTACTTTCGTATTTCTCGCTGATATATTCGATTTTTATATAGAAGAAATTGACGTTTTCTCAATGAAAATGAACAGATTGCAATTATTGTGTTCCGAACGGTCATTTGTTATATTAACTTTAAAGTGTATTGAAAATCTAAAAAAAGAGGCGAGCGTATGGATAAAAAAGAAAGTACGGTCGTATTGTTTCCGCAATTGTCAGCGCGGTTTACCGATGAAGGATTTATTGCATTGCGTGAGCGTCGGTTTGAAGATGCGTTAAAAAACTTCGAAATGTTGCGCCAATACGGAGCACAGACAGAGCAATCAGAATTAGCTTCAGTTATTTGTTTGCTAGAATTAAAGGAAATGAAAGAAGCGAAAGAGCGATGTGAGAAACTGCTTGAAACAGGGGAGTTTTTATTTCAAGATATTCTTGAAACGTATATTACGATTTTAGTACAGACAAATGATTATGAAGGTATTATTGAAACGGTGCAGTCTGTTTTACAAACGAAAGAAATAACAGTAGAACAAAAGGAAAAATTAGCACAACTTGCCTTGTTTGCAAAGGGTATGCTAGAGAGTGAAGAAGCAGTAGTGGAGATAGATGACGGTTTATCTTTTGATGAACCTGTGTTTGCGGATGCTTTGCTGACTGGTGACTACGGGGAGCAACTGCGCGCGGTGAACCGTCTTGCGACTAAACATGTCGAGAAGGCGTTGCCGACGTTGCGTGCATTTTTAGTAGATGAAACGAAACACCCGTATATTAAAACTTCTATCTTATACATATTAATGGACTTTGGAATACAAGAGAAGGTAGATATAAAAAAGTTTGGTGAGACAATAACAGTTATACCGGCTAATTTGGCTTATAATCAATATGATACAGGAAAAGTGTTACATATATTGTCTGAGCGATTAGAGCATGATAATCCATCGATGTATGGGGCGGTTATTACATATTGGAAAGAAATGCAGACAAGTCTTTTCCCGTTTCCTCTATTAACAGACAAAGATGAATTATGGGCAGCTGTTTTAGAGAGAGTTGGAAGGAAACGCTTTGGAATGCCAATTCATGAAGAAGAACTTCTTCATGAGTATGGTATTACACTGGAAGAATATCATATTGCATATCAATGGTTTTTACGTATTGAGAAAGAAGGGTTTATGCCAGTATAATGAAAAAGAATGTTTCAGTTATTGAAACGAGAGTATTCTATGTTATAATGTAAGGGTTGCAAAAGGCTTAAATCTGCCTTTTTATAAGAGAATAGAAACAAATATTCTCTTGCTTATATGTTTCATATTATTCTCGAACAAAATATACCGTATTTGTCTTTTCGACAAATAGTAGATTGAGAAGCGTGTCCAAAGCTTTTCATAGTGGATAAAAGGCTGAATTTATCAGTTTGCGTTTATTGTTTCTTTTTAAGAAACAATAAAGGCCTCGATCTCTAAAGGTATGTGCATACATTATTACAGTTGGAGGGAAAGAATAAATGGCTGCAAAATGGGAAAAATTAGAAGGTAACGTTGGCGTTTTAACAATCGAAGTTGATGTGAAAGAAGTAAACAACTCTTTAGACGCTGCGTTCAAAAAAGTAGTACAAACAATTAACGTACCGGGCTTCCGTAAAGGAAAAATGCCTCGTCCTCTATTCGAACAACGCTTCGGTGTAGAGTCTTTATACCAAGATGCTTTAGATATCATCTTACCAAAAGCATACGGAGAAGCAATCGATGAAACTGGTATCTTCCCAGTTGCTCATCCTGAAATCGACATCGAGAAATTCGAAAAAGGTCAAAACTTAATTTTCACTGCAAAAGTTACTGTAAAACCTGAAGTGAAATTAGGCGAATACAAAGGCTTAACAGTAGAGAAAGAGGATGCTACTGTAACTGACGAAGATGTAGAGAACGAATTAAAATCTTTACAAGAGCGTCAAGCTGAGCTTGTAGTGAAAGAAGATGGCACTATAGAAAACGGTGATACAGCTGTAATCGACTTCGAAGGTTTCGTTGATGGCGAAGCATTTGAAGGTGGACAAGGCGAAAACTACTCTTTAGCAATCGGTTCTGGCACATTCATCCCAGGATTTGAAGAGCAAGTAGTTGGTCTAAAAGCTGGCGAACAAAAAGACGTAGAAGTATCATTCCCAGAAGAATACCATGCAGCTGAACTAGCTGGTAAACCAGCAACATTTAAAGTAACAGTTCATGAAATTAAAGTGAAAGAACTTCCTGCTTTAGATGACGAGTTCGCGAAAGATGCAAACGAAGAAGTTGCAACTCTTGATGAGTTAAAAGCAAAAATTCGTGAAAACTTAGAAGTAAACAAAAAGCAAGAAGCTGAACACAAAGTTCGTGACGAAGTAGTAGAAAAAGCTTCTGCAAATGCAGAAATCGATATTCCAGAAGCTATGATCGAATCTGAGTTAGATCGTATGGTTCGTGAATTCGAGCAACGCTTAAGCTACCAAGGCATGAACTTAGAACTTTACTACCAATTCACAGGTACTGATGAAGAGAAATTAAAAGGACAAATGAAAGAAGACGCTGCAAAACGCGTAACAACTAACCTTGTTCTTGAAGCTATCATCGAAGCTGAAAAAATTGAAGCAACAGATGAAGAAGTAAATGCAGAAGTTGAAAAAAT
The DNA here is from genome assembly GCF_036963045.1 of Bacillus sp. JJ864. Classification (NCBI taxonomy): domain Bacteria; kingdom Bacillati; phylum Bacillota; class Bacilli; order Caryophanales; family Bacillaceae; genus Bacillus; species Bacillus sp. JJ864. Next base: position 4,106 of record NZ_JBALLY010000131.1, read on the forward strand.
GGCTGAAATGTACAACATGCCAGTAGACGCTGTGAAACAAGCTCTTGGTAACGTTGAAGGTGTAAAAGAAGAACTTCAAGTTCGTAAAGCAGTAGATTTCTTAGTAGATAACAGCAAGACTGCATAATAAAATAACAAGGCACGACATTGCTCGTGCCTTGTTTTATAAATATAAACATAAATATATTTGTAAAACATTTTGTTATGAAGAAGGAAATGATTCTTCAAAAGTCGAATATACATATTTCAAAAGTTTTAAAAATTTTTTATTTGTACATAACTAACCATATTATTTGTATTTCTCGCCACGTAGTGACATAATATGTATTTACATACGATACATTTATCGTGTACATACGAAGGCAAGGTTTTAGCACTTTGTAAGGGGTGTGAAAATATGTTTAAATTTAATGATGAAAAAGGACAATTAAAATGTTCTTTCTGTGGTAAAACACAAACGCAAGTTCGAAAACTTGTGGCAGGTCCTGGGGTTTACATTTGTGATGAATGTATAGAACTTTGCACAGAAATCGTGCAAGAGGAGCTTGCAAAAGATGAAGAAGTAGAATTCAAAGATGTACCGAAGCCGGTAGAAATTCGTGAAATTTTAGATGAATACGTAATCGGACAAGATCAAGCGAAGAAAGCATTAGCGGTAGCGGTATATAATCATTACAAGCGCATTAATTCTAGCAGCAAAATTGATGATGTAGAATTAGCGAAAAGTAATATTTCTTTAATTGGTCCAACAGGTAGCGGTAAAACGTTATTAGCTCAAACATTAGCGCGTATTTTAAATGTTCCATTTGCAATTGCTGATGCAACATCTTTAACGGAAGCTGGATATGTAGGAGAAGATGTAGAAAACATCTTATTAAAACTTATTCAAGCAGCTGATTATGATGTAGAGAAAGCAGAAAAAGGAATCATTTATATTGACGAGATTGATAAAGTGGCTCGTAAGTCAGAAAATCCGTCAATTACGCGTGACGTATCTGGTGAGGGTGTGCAACAGGCGCTTCTTAAAATTTTAGAAGGAACTGTAGCGAGCGTTCCGCCTCAAGGTGGTCGTAAGCATCCACATCAAGAGTTTATTCAAATTGATACAACAAACATTTTATTCATTTGTGGCGGTGCATTTGATGGTATTGAACCAATCATTAAACGCCGTCTTGGTGAAAAAGTGATTGGTTTCGGTTCTGAGAAGAAAAATGCTGATGTAACAGAAAAGCATGTTTTATCGCATGTATTGCCAGAAGATTTATTAAAATTCGGATTAATTCCAGAATTTATTGGTCGTCTTCCAGTTATTGCGAACTTAGAGCCACTTGATGAAGGTGCTCTTGTTGATATCTTAACAAAGCCGAAAAATGCGCTTGTGAAGCAGTTCCAAAAGTTATTGGAGCTTGATGATGTTGAATTAGAGTTTGAAGACGAAGCTCTTGTTGAAATTGCTAAAAAAGCAATTGAACGTAAAACAGGTGCACGCGGACTTCGTTCTATCATTGAAGGTTTAATGCTAGATGTGATGTTCGAACTTCCATCTCGTAAAGACATTGAAAAATGTGTGATTTCAAAAGAAACAGTAACAGAAAATGCTACGCCAAAATTAGTGCTGCAAGATGGTACTGTACTTGAGCAAGATACAAAAACATCTGCATAAAGTGTTTTGAATAATGGGGGCTTTGGCCCCCATTATTTATGAAGTAGAATATAAACGATTGAAACAGCAATTATATAATTGCTGTTTCTTCTTATGTTTAGCGTGTTTCCTCCCAGGGGATACTGAAGAGTAAAACATAGCGGGAGGAAATGAATATGAGCTGGACAAATATTTTTTTAATCGTTCAACTAGTCTTTGGTGTAATTGTCGGATTATATTTTTGGCATTTACTTCGAAACCAGCGAACGCAAAAAGTTTCAATCGATAGAGAATCAAAGAAAGAGCTAGAGCAACTTCGGAAAATGCGGGAAATTTCTTTAACAGAACCGCTGGCTGAAAAGGTTCGTCCGGCGTCATTTGCCGATATTGTCGGACAAGAAGATGGTATTAAATCATTAAAGGCAGCTTTATGCGGACCAAATCCACAGCATGTCATTATATATGGACCACCAGGAGTTGGGAAAACAGCAGCGGCTCGGCTCGTATTAGAAGAGGCGAAGAAAAATATGAAGTCTCCGTTTCGCACGAATGCAACATTTATCGAACTCGATGCCACAACAGCTCGGTTTGATGAACGAGGGATTGCTGATCCGTTAATTGGTTCTGTTCATGACCCGATTTATCAAGGGGCCGGTGCGATGGGACAAGCGGGTATCCCTCAACCGAAAAAAGGAGCGGTCACAGATGCACATGGAGGTATTTTATTTATTGATGAGATTGGAGAGCTTCATCCAATTCAAATGAATAAAATGTTAAAAGTGCTGGAGGATCGCAAAGTGTTTTTGGAAAGTGCATATTATAGTGAGGAAAATTCCTTTATTCCAACGTATATACACGATATTTTCCAAAAGGGATTACCAGCTGATTTCCGTCTTGTTGGCGCAACAACACGTTCACCGGAGGAAATTCCTCCAGCGATTCGCTCACGTTGTTTAGAAGTCTTTTTTCGTGAGTTAGATACAGAAGAGATTGAAGAGGTAGCTAAAAATGCTGCTGAAAAGATAGGTATGGAGATTGGGAAACAAGGCGTAGAAATGATTGGAATGTACGCGCGAAATGGAAGGGAAGCCATTAACCTTGTACAAATCTCTGCTGGAATGGCGATTAACGAAGGGCGCTCTTCCATAAAGGATGAAGATATTGAATGGGTGATTCATTCAAGTCAACTGACGCCCAAATACGAAAAACATATATATCCAATTCCGAGAATTGGTCTTGTAAATGGATTGGCTGTATATGGGCCAAATACAGGAGCACTACTCGAAATTGAGGTAACAGCAATTCCGGCAAAAGAAAAAGGTTCTGTTGTGGTAACAGGGATTGTTGAAGAGGAGAGTATCGGCAATCAATCAAAATCGATTCGCCGTAAAAGTATGGCGAAAGGTTCTGTTGATAATGTTGTAACTGTCCTTCGTTCCCTGGATTTATTACCAGAAGGATATGATATACATATTAACTTTCCGGGTGGTATTCCAATTGATGGTCCATCTGCCGGCATCGCAATTGCAACAGGTGTATATTCTGCCGTTCATCGCATGTATGTCAATAATGAAGTAGCGATGACCGGTGAAATTAGTATTCACGGGGAAATAAAACCAGTCGGCGGCGTTTATGCGAAAGTAAAAGCAGCAAAAAAGGCTGGGGCAAAGAAAGTGCTTATCCCAGTAGAAAATATGCAGCCTCTTCTTTACACAATTAAAGGTATTGAAATTGTTCCTGTCCGAAAATTAAAAGAAGTATTTGTATTAGCATGTATACAAGAAAAAATAGAGCGAACAGACGATACGTTGCTCTCTTTCGAGGAAGATGATGCACAATCGATTTGAAGAAAAGTGTTAGCAAATCAAATGGGGCAGTTCTCGTTAAAAAGAAAGTTAAATCACTCGAATATTCTAGACTTCGCTAAAGTCGTTATATGCTTAAGCGAAGTCCTTTTTCTTGAACGGAAAACAACGTATCAAGTCTCTGCGATTGCATAAGGCTTTATTGTAATATAAAATAGGGAAACAAAGATATTTATGGAGGTGCTATGTCTAATATGAATGTGAATGAAAGAATCGTGCCCCTCCTACCATTAAGAGGCGTTCTCGTATATCCAACGATGGTTCTGCATCTTGATGTAGGACGTGATAAATCGATTAAAGCGCTTGAGCAGGCGGCTATAGATGAAAATATAATTTTTTTAGCAATGCAAAAAGACGTGAATATCGATGATCCGAAAGAAGATGATGTTTATAAAGTAGGTACGTTAGCAAAAGTGAAGCAAATGCTTAAATTGCCAAATGGGACGATGCGTATCCTTGTTGAAGGTTTACATAGAGTAGAAATGACAGAGTTCATTGAAGAAGATGATGTAATTACAGCTAATGTCCGCATGTTAAGTGAAGAAGAAGAAGGCGATTTAGAAGAAAAGGCGCTTATGCGTACATTAATTGAGTATTTTGAGCAATATATTAAGCTGTCTAAGAAAGTTTCAGGTGAAACGTTTGCGACAGTTGTCGATGTTGAGGAACCAGGTCGATTAGCTGATCTCGTATCATTTCATTTGCCGCTCAAAATGAAGCAAAAGCAACAAATTTTAGAAATCACTGCAGCGAAAGAACGATTACATACACTTATTTCTTTTATTCAAGATGAAAAAGAGTTATTAAACTTAGAAAAGAAAATTGGTCAACAAGTAAAACGTTCTATGGAACGTACACAAAAAGAGTACTTCTTACGTGAACAAATGAAAGCTATTCAAAAAGAGCTTGGTGATAAAGAAGGAAAAGGCGGCGAAGTAGAAGAGCTTCGCGAAAAGATTGAAGAATCAGGAATGCCAGAAGAAACGATGAAGGCGGCATTAAAAGAGCTAGATCGTTATGAGAAATTGCCGGCAAGTTCAGCAGAGAGCGGGGTCATTCGCAATTATATTGATTGGTTATTATCTCTTCCTTGGACGGAAGCAACGGAAGATCGTATCGATCTTGCACGCGCTGAAACTATTTTAAATGAAGAGCATTATGGGCTTGAAAAAGTAAAAGAACGTGTGCTTGAATATTTAGCAGTACAAAAGCTTACTAATTCGTTAAAAGGGCCTATTCTTTGTTTAGTTGGACCTCCTGGGGTTGGGAAAACATCGTTAGCTCGTTCAATTGCGACATCAGTGAATCGTAATTTTGTTCGTGTATCACTTGGCGGTGTACGTGATGAATCGGAAGTTCGTGGTCATCGTCGTACGTATGTCGGTGCGATGCCGGGCCGTATTATTCAAGGGATGAAAAAAGCAAAAACAATTAATCCCGTCTTTTTATTAGATGAGATTGATAAAATGTCCAATGATTTCCGTGGTGATCCTTCAGCGGCATTATTAGAGGTATTAGATCCAGAACAAAATCATAATTTTAGTGATCATTACATTGAAGAGCCGTATGATTTATCAAAAGTGATGTTTGTTGCAACTGCTAATACGCTTGCGAGCATTCCAGGTCCGCTTCTTGACCGCATGGAGATTATTTCTATTGCTGGTTATACAGAACTTGAAAAAGTACATATTGCCCGTGAACATTTATTGCCGAAACAATTGAAGGAACATGGATTGAAAAAAGGGAATTTACAAGTGCGCGATGAAGCGCTTCTTGAAATCATCCGTTACTATACGCGTGAAGCGGGTGTTCGTACGTTAGAACGTCAGCTTGCGAAGCTTTGCCGGAAAGCAGCGAAGATTATTGTAACGGAAGAACGTAAGCGCGTCGTTGTCACGGAGAAGAATATTACCGAATTACTTGGAAAACGTATATACCGTTATGGTCAAGCTGAAACGAAAGATCAAGTAGGTATGGCAACAGGTTTAGCGTATACATCAGCTGGCGGAGATACGCTTGCGATTGAGGTATCTGTATCCCCGGGTAAAGGGAAATTGATTTTAACAGGAAAACTTGGTGATGTGATGAAAGAATCTGCACAAGCGGCATTTAGTTATATTCGTTCTCGTGCAGAAGAACTACATATTGACCCTAACTTCCATGAAAAACATGATATTCATATTCATGTTCCTGAAGGTGCGGTGCCAAAAGACGGACCATCAGCGGGGATTACGATGGCAACGGCTCTTATTTCAGCATTAACAGGTATTCCTGTTAGTAAAGAAGTGGGAATGACAGGTGAAATTACACTTCGTGGTCGCGTGTTACCGATTGGTGGATTGAAAGAAAAAACGTTGAGCGCACATCGTGCAGGTTTAAGGAAAATTATTTTACCGGCAGAAAATGAAAGAGATTTAGAAGATATTCCAGAAAGCGTAAAGGAAAACCTTACGTTTGTGCCAGTCTCTCATTTAGATGAGGTACTAGAGCATGCATTAGTAGGAGTGAAAAAATGAAAGTAACAAAAGCTGAGATTGTCATTAGTGCAGTCAAACCAGAACAATATCCTGAGGGAGATTTACCAGAAATCGCATTAGCGGGTCGTTCAAATGTAGGAAAATCATCCTTTATTAATAAAATTTTAAATCGAAAAAAATTAGTGCGTATTTCTTCTAAACCAGGAAAAACGCAAACACTAAACTTTTTTATCATTAATGATATGATGCATTTTGTGGATGTACCAGGTTATGGTTACGCAAAAGTATCTAAATCAGAACGAGCAGCATGGGGAAGAATGATTGAAACGTATTTCACAACAAGAGAGCAGCTAAATGCAGCTGTTCTTGTTATTGACTTACGTCATAAGCCGACGAACGATGATGTGATGATGTATGATTTCTTAAAACATTATGAAATTCCAACAATCATTATTGCAACTAAAGCTGATAAAATTCCAAAAGGAAAATGGCAAAAGCATTTAAAAGTTGTGAAAGAAACGCTCGATGTAGAACCAGGAGATGAAGTCGTATTATTTTCTTCAGAAACAGGTCTTGGGAAAGAAGAAGCGTGGAAAGCCATTCATAAGTTTACAAAAACAAAAAACGTGTGACGATTGTCACACGTTTTTTTGTTTTATCCCGCTATTCGTGGGCAGTAAGACCCCCACCTCAAGATTCAGAGAGAAGTGTTGTCCAGCTCTAGCGGCTAGAAT
>NZ_JBALLY010000131.1:10850-19642 GCF_036963045.1 Bacillus sp. JJ864
CGTTTCGCCCCCTCGGATGGAAGTTTCACTTTTATAGTACGTTTAAAGTAACTTCCATATTTCCTCTTGTTGCCTTAGAGTATGGGCATACTCCGTGTGCAGCTTCGACTAATTGTTTTGCTTCTTCGTGAGATACGCCTGCTACACGTACATCTAATGTGGCAGCTAATCGAAATCCACCATCTGTATCTTTGCCAATTGATACGTGAGCAGTTACTTCTGTACTTTCTACTTTTACGCGTTTTGTGCGAATGACAAGCTGCAATGCACTATCGAAGCAAGCTGCATAACCTGCTGCGAATAATTGCTCAGGATTTGTTGCTGAGCCGCCCATACCGCCTAATGCTTTTGGCATTTTGACATCAAGGTTTAATACACCATCCTCAGAAATGACTTTCCCGTTTCGTCCACCTGTTGCTGTTACAGTAGCAGTATATAATGTTTCCATTGTTATTCCCCTTTTCTATCATTAATTGTTTTCATTGTTTCAATTAATTTATTTAATTGAATTAATAAAGTTGTATAATCTTTTGCTGTAATTCTTAAATGTGATGCCATTGTTTCTGGCAATGAACATGCTTTTTCTTTTAAAGCAGTCCCTTGCTCTGTTAGTTCAATACATACTTTTCGCTCATCTTCTTTCGAGCGAACACGTTTAACAAGTTGTAAACTTTCCATTCTTTTTAACATAGGCGTTAATGTACCAGAATCTAAAAATAATCGCTCGCCAATTTCTTTTACTGTAATTCCGTCTTGTTCCCACAATACTAATAAAGTGATGTACTGCGGATACGTAATTCCCATTTCTTCTAAATAAGGACGATAAAAACGTGTAACTTCTCTAGAACAAGCGTAAATAGAAAAACAAAGCTGATTATCTAGATGTAAAGGATTCTCATGCATGAGTATCTCTCCTTTTCAGTTGTGCGCAATTGAATTTCGTAAAATTAATATAAAATAAAAAAAACCAAATGTCAAACAAAAGGAAAATCTATCGTTTGGCATAATCATACATATTTTCATTCAATTGAAAGAAGCTAAGGGAAGTTAGTCTTTCTGTAGGTATGGAATAGTTTTCAATACTTGATTCCGACAATTTTTTTTGGTAACGTACAGATAGAGTTATTATTTTATAATTATTATAAAGTGGAGTTTCTTTTTCAGTAGAGGTCAGTTGAGCGAGAGAAACGAAAATCATTCTCCTTTATGAAAAGTTTTCCTCACCTTTCATTCTTTACTTATCACGGGAGATGTCTTATTGTCAGATAAGTAAGGAAGAAAAAAGAGAAGGTGTTCACACGATTGTCAGATTTATAAGAGGAAAGTTGTATTATTATAGTAGATAAGATGAAAAATCGGTTGAAGGGGGACATGCTGCGTGCATATTCTTGTTGTTGGTGTTAACTATCGAACAGCCCCTGTAGAAATTCGTGAGAAACTAACGTTCCAGGCAGCAGAATTAGAGAAAGCAATGACAACGTTGCAAAAACAAAAAAGTGTATTAGAAAATGTCATTGTATCAACGTGCAATCGAACGGAAATCTATGCTGTAGTAGACCAGTTACACACAGGACGCTATTATATTAAGAAATTTATGGCTGATTGGTTTCAGCTTGAAATAGAAGAAATTGCACCGTACCTATCTCTATATGAACAAGACGGTGCTACAGATCATTTATTCCGCGTAACATGTGGATTAGATTCAATGGTAGTTGGAGAAACGCAAATTTTAGGACAAATTCGTAATAGCTTCTTACTTGCGCAAGAACTAAAAACGACAGGAACGATATTTAATGAATTGTTTAAACAAGTCGTTACATTAGCGAAACGTGCACATTCTGAAACGACAATTGGTGGCAATGCAATGTCGGTCAGTTATGCAGCTGTTGAACTTGGAAAGAAAATTTTTGGTGATTTGAAAAATTGCCATGTTCTTATTCTTGGTGCGGGAAAAATGGGTGAATTAGCACTGCAGAACTTGTACGGGAGCGGTGCTCGTAAAGTAACTGTTATGAATCGTACGTTTGTAAAAGCAGAAACGATGGCAGAAAAATATATGGGACTTGCAAAACCATTGGATCAGTTGCAATGCGCGCTGTTAGAAGCAGATATTGTAATTAGCTCAACAGGGGCTACTGAATATGTGATTACGAAAGAAATGATGTCCAAAGTAGAAAGTATGCGTTGTGGTCGTCCGCTCTTTATGGTAGATATTGCAGTGCCGCGTGATATTGATCCAGCAATTGATACGTTAGAAAGTGTTTTCTTATATGATATTGATGATTTACAAGGTGTTGTGGAAGCGAATCGTGCTGAGCGCTTAAAGGAAGCTGAGAAAATTCAAATTATGATTGAAGAAGAAATGATTTTATTTAGGTCATGGTTGAATACGCTTGGGGTTGTACCGTTAATTTCGGAACTTCGCGATAAAGCATTAGCGATTCAAAGTGAAACAATGCAAAGTATTGAACGGAAAATTCCAACGTTAACAGAGCGGGAACGAAAAGTGATTAGTAAACATACGAAAAGTATTATTAATCAATTGTTAAAAGATCCGATTTTAATTGCGAAAGAGTTAGCGGTTGAAGAAGATGCGAAAGAAAAACTTGCCCTATTTGCGAAAATTTTCGATTTAAATGCGAAAGAAGTAGTGGAAGAGAGCGAAGCAGAATGGAAGCAAGCTGAGAAGTGGACAGTATCCGCTCCATCTTTGTAATGGAAAGGATAAACGGATGGGTGTTTTAAACAATAGCATTATTTATCATATTGCCATTCTTTTATATGCCTGCAGCGTTAGTTTATATTTCATAGATTATTTTCAAAGTAACCGAAGGGCAAATCGAATTGCCTTTTGGTTACTTTCTGTTGTATGGGTACTCTATTCAATATTTATGTTACTTCGGGCAACAGAAGCGGAAATTAATCCAATTTTAACGTTATTATCAGGTATTTATTTTTATGTATGGTTATTAATTACATTATCATTAATGATTAACCGATTTATGCGCATTGACTTTTTAGTCTTTTTCACAAATATGATTGCGTTTGGCGTAAGCGCTTTTTCTATTTTTACGCCACTTGGAAAAATGTCGCCGGTGTTAGCCGATCAATTAGTTTCGGGCCTTGTTTATGTGCACGTTGGTATGGCGATTGTTTCTTATGCGACATTTACAGTTTCTTTTATTTTTTCCATTATGTATTTAATTCAATATCGTTTATTAAAACAAAAAAAATGGAATGCAAGATTAAGACGGTTAGGAAATTTACCGAAGCTGGATTCTATGTCATACGGTTTAAATTTATTTTCTGTACCGTTCTTTTTATTGGCCATTTTACTTGGGTGTATGTGGGGATATACGAAGTTAGATAATTTTCACTGGTATGACGCAAAGGTAATCGGATCTTTCATCGTCTTGTTTGTATACTGTGCAGGTATTTATTTACGCGGATCAGATACTTTACAAGGAAAGAAAATTGCGAGCTGGAATATTGGAGCATTTCTTATTATGTTAATTAATATTTTCTTATTTAGTAGTTTATCGAACTTCCATTTTTGGTACTTATAAGGTTTATCACCGTAACATAGGGTTGCCTTTTGGATAAACTTCACTGTGAGTGGCGACTCCTGCGGGAATAGCGAGGAAAGTGAGACCCCGCAGGCTTGCCGAGGAGGCTCGCTCTTGCCCGCGGAAAGCGTCCACTCGGGGTGGAGTGTACATCTATCTATATGTCACCTCCGTCTTTTGGTGATGAACCACTTATAATGAGGAGAGAAAAATATGCGCAAAATTATTGTAGGATCGAGAAAAAGTAAATTGGCATTAACGCAAACAAATTGGTTTATCGATCAATTAAAGGCGCTAGGATTGCCATATGAATTTGAAGTGAAAGAAATTGTAACGAAAGGTGACGTTATTTTAGATGTGACACTTTCGAAAGTAGGCGGAAAAGGCTTGTTCGTAAAAGAGATTGAACATGCGCTCTTAACAAAAGAAATTGATATGGCTGTTCATAGCATGAAGGATATGCCAGCGGTACTTCCTGAGGGATTAACAATTGGATGTATTCCAAAACGTGTGGATCCGCGTGATGCGTTTATTTCTAAAAATGGGGAATTGTTTGATGAGTTACCAGAAGGAGCAGTAATCGGTACAAGTAGTTTACGCCGCAGTGCACAGTTGTTAGCTGTTCGTCCGGATTTACAAGTGAAATGGATTCGTGGAAATATTGATACGAGATTACGAAAGCTAAAAGAGGAAGATTACGATGCAATCATTTTAGCTGCTGCAGGACTAAAGCGAATGGGCTGGGCAGATGATGTGATTACAGGGTATTTAGAAGAAACGGTATGTGTACCAGCTGTTGGTCAAGGTGCGCTATCTATTGAATGCCGCGAGGATGATGCGGATTTATTACAATTATTAAGTCATTTAAATGATCATGTAACAGCGAGAACAGTAGAAGCAGAGCGTGTATTTCTACATAAGTTAGAAGGAGGCTGCCAAGTTCCGATTGCTGGATATGCAACGCTCAAAGAAGGTGACCAAATTGAATTAACAGCTCTTGTTGGATCGACAGATGGCACTGTCTTATTGAAAGAGGTTGTTGTTGGTGAACATGCAGGGGAAGTTGGAGAGCGAGCAGCAGACTTGTTAATCGGACAAGGAGCAAAGGAACTGATTGCCGCAGCAAATCAGGAGAAAAATTAGCAATATGACCTCCCTTTGCGGAAAAACAGTGCTAATTACAAGAGCCTGGCAACAAGCGAAGCAAATGAGTGTAGCAGTGCAAAAACATGGCGGAATTCCAGTGGAAATTCCGCTTTTACATATAACAGCGGCTGCCTATGAGCAATTTCAACAAGTGCGTGAAGAATTAAGCACATATGATTGGATTGTTTTCACAAGTAAAAATGGTGTGAATTTTTTTTTAGATGGTGTGAAACAATCGTTGCCGCATACTATGAAAATTGCCGCAGTCGGTGTGAAGACAAAGCAAGAATTAGAGCGCCGCGGCTACGATGTTCATTTTGTACCAACTACATTTGTAGCTGAAGCTTTTGCGACGGAATTTGTGAATCATATACGAAGTGGGACTCGTATATTACTGCCAAAAGGAAATTTAGCGAGAGATGTAATACGAGAGGCACTGCGAAATCACGGTGCAATTGTCCGTGAGCTTGTTGTATATGAAACAACAGTCCATCTGCAAATGCGCGAACAACTTATCGATGCTCTGCAATCAAGAGAAATTGATGTGATTACTTTTACGAGCCCGTCAACTGTACAGAGTTTTCTTGCATTGCTTGAAGGTGAAAACTGGAGAGAATGGGTAAAAGGATGTACAATTGCTTGTATAGGTCCTGTTACAGAACGAGAAGCTCGGAAGTATTTTCAAAATCTTCTCGTTCCGACAGAATATACAATTGAAGCTATGTTACAATGCATTTCAGAAAATATAATAAAGTGAAACTTTAAGAATTGGAGATGGAAAAGTTATGAATCCTTTACAATTTAACCGTCATCGTCGTTTAAGACAAAGTGCAAATATGCGTGCCCTTGTGCGTGAAACACATTTACATACAGAAGATTTCATTTATCCGATTTTTGTTCTAGAAGGAGAAAATAAGCGTAATGAAGTTCCTTCAATGCCAGGTGTATATCAAATTTCATTAGATCATCTGCAAGCAGAAATGCAAGAAGTTGTTGATTTAGGCATTCGCTCTGTTATTGTGTTCGGTTTACCTGCTGAAAAAGATGAAGTTGGTTCTTCCGCTTATTGTGAGCACGGAATTGTACAACGTGCCATTTCACAAATTAAAGAGCAGTTTCCAGAGCTAGTTGTTGTTGCGGATACATGTTTATGTCAATATACAAGTCACGGACATTGCGGTGTAATTGAAGACGGAACGATTGTAAACGATGCATCACTTGAATTGCTTGCGAAAACAGCAGTAAGTCAAGCGAAAGTAGGAGCGGATATTATTGCACCATCTAATATGATGGATGGGTTTGTAGCAGCTATTCGTCATGCGTTAGATGAAAATGGTTTTACGCATGTACCGGTTATGTCATACGCAGTGAAATATGCGTCTGCCTTTTACGGACCGTTTCGCGATGCTGCACACGGTGCACCGCAATTTGGTGATCGTAAAACATATCAAATGGACTCAGCAAATCGCCTAGAAGCTATTCGTGAAGCTGAATCTGATGTGATGGAAGGAGCAGACTTCTTAATTGTAAAGCCAGCGCTTTCTTATTTAGATATTATTCGTGATATGAAAAATAATTTTAACCTTCCAGTTGTTGCATATAACGTGAGCGGTGAATACTCAATGATTAAGGCAGCAGCGCAAAATGGTTGGATTAATGAACAAGACATTGTTCTTGAAAAATTATTAAGCATGAAGCGTGCGGGAGCAGATTTAATTATCACGTATCATGCAAAAGACGCAGCTAGATGGTTACAAGAAGGAGGCGCACGATAATGAAAAGTTTTGAGAAATCGATTGAAGCATTTGAAACAGCAAAAGATTTAATGCCGGGCGGTGTAAATAGCCCAGTGCGTGCTTTTAAATCTGTCGGTATGAATCCATTATTTATGGAGCGCGGAAAAGGCTCTAAAGTTTATGATATTGATGGAAATGAATATATTGATTACGTACTATCATGGGGGCCGCTTATTCACGGTCATTCCAACGACCAGGTTGTGGAAGCGTTAAAAGCAGTAGTAGAAAAAGGAACAAGCTTCGGAGCGCCGACGGAAATTGAAAATAAATTAGCACAGCTTGTAATCGACCGCGTTCCGTCTATTGAAATTGTACGCATGGTGAACTCTGGGACAGAGGCGACAATGAGTGCACTTCGTTTAGCGCGCGGTTATACAGGGCGTAATAAAATTTTAAAATTTGAAGGCTGCTATCACGGACATGGTGATTCCCTTTTAATTAAAGCCGGTTCTGGTGTGGCTACGCTTGGTTTACCTGATAGCCCTGGTGTGCCAGAAGGCGTTGCGAAAAATACGATTACTGTTGCGTATAACGACTTAGAAAGCGTGAAATATGCATTTGAACAGTTCGGTGATGATATTGCGTGTATCATTGTAGAGCCAGTAGCTGGAAATATGGGTGTTGTACCACCACTTCCAGGGTTTTTACAAGGTCTTCGTGATGTGACAACAGAATACGGGGCACTTCTCATTTTTGATGAAGTGATGACGGGCTTCCGCGTAGCTTATAATTGCGGACAAGGATATTTTGGGGTAACACCTGATTTAACATGTTTAGGGAAGGTAATTGGAGGCGGACTTCCGGTCGGAGCGTATGGTGGTAAAGCTGAAATTATGAAGCAAGTAGCACCGAGCGGACCAATTTATCAAGCTGGTACATTATCTGGTAATCCATTAGCAATGACAGCGGGATATGAAACGCTTGTCCAGTTAACACCAGAAAGTTATAAAGAATTTGAACGTAAAGCGGAAATGCTTGAAAAAGGTTTACGTGAAGTGGTGGTAAAATATGGTATTCCGCATTGTATCAATCGTGCTGGTTCTATGGTCGGTATTTTCTTTACAGATGAAAAAGTTATCAATTACGAAACAGCAAAAATGTCCAATTTAGATTATTTTGCAGCGTATTATCGTGAAATGGTAGAACAAGGTGTATTCTTACCACCTTCTCAATTTGAAGGCTTGTTCTTATCAACAGCACATAGCGACGCTGATATTGAAGCAACGATTGCTGCAGCAGAAATTGCTATGTCGAAATTAAAAGGGTAAAAAAGCCCTTTTCTTTAGGGGAGGCGAGAGGACCTAGCCCGCGCGTAGAAGCGGTCAGGTCCTTTTTTAGCCACGTCCGTTGTGAAAACAAAGAGAGGAAGTATGTGGGGATTACATTTTATTGTGGATGGAAGTGGTTTGTAAGTTGGAAAAACAAAATGGATTTAAATATAAATACCAGTTGAAATACTAGTATATCTCCTTTTTTTAGTGAAGGTGAGAGGACCTGGCCGTGCATAGAAGCGGTCAGGGCTTTTTTTTGTGCCACGTCCGGTGTGAAAATAAAGAGAGAAGACGAGTGCAAGTCACTTTTGGTTTTTGGGCGCAGTAATTTTTTTATTCATAAAGTCTCTATTCCCCACATAAACCTGTAATGACATATAGTTTGAGAGGGGGATACGAAGTGACAGCAGATCAACAAACTTCATTGCGGTTTTCGTTGAAAGAATCTGTATGGTTCCAAAAAGGACAGGAAGTCAGTGAATTACTTTCGATTTCATTAGATCCTGATGTTGCTATAGAAGAGCGTGAATATGAAATTGTTGTATTTGGACAGCTAGATTTGACAGGAGAATATATCCCGAAAGAAGAAACAGAGGCGTTTTCATTACGAGAATTATCACCAGCACGTACGATAGATTATGTGGAAACGCGCGATGATGGGGTAAATGAATTAGTGCATTCGTTTCCATTGGAGATTTCCATTCCACGCGGTCGCGTGAAGCAAGCTGAAGATTTGTATGTGGATATTGAAGAATTTGATTATGAACTGTTAGAAAATGGTTGTTTGCAGCTTTTAGCGGATATTTCAATTCATGGATTGCGTGACGAAGAGCGTGAAGTGGAAGAAACAGTAGAAACAGTAGAAGAAGAGATACTAGCAGAAGAAGTGGTAGAGGCTGATGAATGGGAAGATTATGCTTTTGAGCCATTTCAGCTAGAAGCTCGTCAAGAACCGGAGCTTGAATTAGATGAGGAGGAAGAAAGCGAAGAAGCGGAACAAAGGCAACAGGAAG
>NZ_JBALLY010000131.1:19757-43869 GCF_036963045.1 Bacillus sp. JJ864
GGCAACAGGAAGAACAAAGACATGAAGAAGTTGCCGCGCCGCAATTGGTCTTTGGACACAAAGGAGCGAAAATACAAAATATTGATGAGGAAGAGCAAGAAGAAGTTTTATATTCGCAGCGGGATGAAAACGCGCTATATTTAACAAAATTATTTTCAAAGCAACCACAAGATGAATTTACAAAGCTACGACTATATTTTGTGCAAGAAGGTGACACGATTGAATCTGTTGCAGAGCGTTATGATACTTCCGTGCAACATTTACATCGTATCAATCAAACCGATGATTTGTATTTAACAGCAGGACAAATTTTATATATACCAGTCTCAAAGGCAAAAGCAAAGTGAGTGAAGAGAAATCTTCCTCACCTCTTTTCTGTTTCACGCTCCTGTAGAAAGGGTCGTTGTTCGTATGGGCATGGAATTACGAGAGCGTTATGCGTCTATTTTGCAGCTATATCAATTAGATCCTGAGCATATTGAGGAATATGGGAATGTAACCAAAATTTATACGAACCAAGGTCCATATGCGTTGAAAAAATTACCTCCTCAAAAATTAGAACGAAGCAATCTTATGTATTATGTTCAGTTTTTACGAGAAAAAGGATTTACGAATTTTGCCCCAATTTATCATACGAAAGATGGAAGGCACGTTTTAAGTGATGGTGAGCATAGTTATTATTTAATGCCTTGGCTTGGAAGTGCAGAGAGTCAAGGAGAAGAGAATGATCAGTATCATAAAATGTTTCAAACACTTGCTATGATGCATAAAAAAACAGTGCGAGAAGAAGACGTGACAGAAGAAGCAATTCAAGGACATTTTGATACGATTTCAAATCGCTGGGAACAAGACAGCGTGTTACTAGAGGAGTTTTTAGTTGAATCAGAAGCGAAGTGGTATATGTCTCCGTTTGAATTGCAATATTGTACTTACTTTCATCAAGTGATGCGTGCTCATGAATTTGCAAAGAAACAATTTACAGAATGGCATGAAGCGATGAAAGAAAAAGAAAAAACACGTATTTCATTTACTCATGGCAATGTTTCCATGAATCATTTTTTATTCGATTATCAGCGGAACGGTTATTTTATTAGTTTAGAAGATGCGCAGTTTGCTACCCCGGTTCAAGATATTGTTCAATTTTACTCGCGCTCCCTTAACACGTATCCAATTGCAAGAAATGATCGATATGAATGGTACCAAATATACCAAAAGAATTTTGCGTTTACGAAAGAAGAAAAGCTGCTTATGCTTGCATATTTAGCGTATCCTAAACCGTTTATTAAACAAGTGAATGCCTATGCAAATGCCCGAAATACTCGTAATAAAACAAAGGAGTTACATGATGTGAAAATGCTCCAACAATCACATTGGCTTATAAGCAATATTGAATATTTCGTGGCACAGCTTCAAGCTGCTGAGCATCAAGCACAGTAAAAAAATAGCCGTAGCCTCAAGAAGAGGTTACGGCTGATAATGTAAACGAATCGTTGCCGCGATAAAAATAGCAAGAATAACAAAATCTAAAAACGTAGGAAGCAGCAAAGTACGAATGCCTTGGAAAATCGTAAGCGGAATTGCAAAATCAGAAAACATCGTTTGCAAATTTCTCATCCAAGAAGGGGATGAGAAGTTGTACGTGCGTCGATAGCGTCGCATAATTGTCCTCCGTATTACAACTTTCTCTAGAATGGAATCATAAGAGAAGTGGAAATGTGATATTACAATATGTAGGATGGGCATCTAATGTGCTTGTGCTGCACTTTTTTTATTTTCTTTGCATATGTTATAAAAAACTTGGTTAAGCTTATTGACGATTGTGCATTTCTTTTTTAGACTATAAAGTATATTATAATTTTAAAACGTATATATAAATGCGTTGATAGGGAAGAGTACAACGTCCTACATCTTCAGAGAGAGAAATCAATTGCTGTGAGATTTCTTAGATGGTAGTGTTGGAAGGTCGCCCTTGAGCAGTTTCTTTGAACTCGCACTGAAAGTAGGAGAAACCGGGTAACCCGTTACAGATGTTAAGTGTACAGGTGTAGTGTATCTATTT
This sequence comes from Bacillus sp. JJ864, assembly GCF_036963045.1. Classification (NCBI taxonomy): domain Bacteria; kingdom Bacillati; phylum Bacillota; class Bacilli; order Caryophanales; family Bacillaceae; genus Bacillus; species Bacillus sp. JJ864. The sequence continues at coordinate 21,817 of NZ_JBALLY010000131.1, forward strand.
ACGCCTGTAAAAAAAGGTGGTACCACGATCTCCGTCGTCCTTTTGGATGAGGGAGTTTTTTATTTTTTAAGGAGGGAAAAATATGTCAAACATGGAAAAGAATTTACCAACTAAATATGATCATATGTCCGTTGAAGAAGGTCGTTATAAATGGTGGCTTGAAGGAAAATATTTCGAAGCAAAAGGAGATGCGGAAAAACAGCCGTATACAATTGTAATTCCACCTCCGAACGTAACTGGTAAGTTGCACTTAGGTCACGCATGGGATACAACGCTTCAAGATATTTTAACACGTACGAAGCGTATGCAAGGATACGATGTATTATGGCTTCCTGGTATGGACCATGCGGGTATTGCAACGCAAGCGAAAGTAGAAGGGAAACTTCGTGAAGAAGGTATTTCACGTTACGATCTTGGCCGTGAGAAATTCCTTGAAAAAGCATGGGAATGGAAAGAAGAATATGCTTCTCACATTCGCGAGCAATGGGGAAAAGTTGGTCTAGGATTAGATTACACTCGTGAGCGTTTCACATTAGATAAAGGCTTATCTGATGCAGTTAATAAAGTATTCGTTCAATTGTACGAAAAAGGTTTAATTTACCGCGGTGAATATATCATTAACTGGGACCCTGCGACACGCACTGCCCTTTCTGATATTGAAGTAATTCATAAAGATGTTCAAGGTGCATTCTATCATATGAATTACCCATTAACAGAGGGTTCTGGTCACATTCGTCTTGCGACAACTCGTCCAGAAACAATGCTGGGTGATACAGCAGTAGCAGTTCACCCAGAAGATGATCGTTACAAGCATTTAATCGGAAAAACGGTTACACTTCCAATCGTAGAGCGTGAAATTCCGATTATTGCTGATGAGTATGTAGAGAAAGATTTCGGAACAGGTGTTGTAAAAATCACACCAGCTCATGATCCGAATGACTTTGAAGTAGGTAACCGTCATGACTTACCACGTATTTTAGTAATGAACGAAGATGGAACAATGAACGAAAAAGCTGGTAAGTATAACGGTATGGATCGTTTCGAATGCCGTAAGCAATTAGTAAAAGACTTGCAAGAAGCTGGCGTATTAGTAGAAATCGAGCCTCATATGCATGCGGTAGGTCATAGTGAGCGTAGCGGGGCAGTTGTTGAGCCTTACTTATCAACACAATGGTTCGTAAAAATGGCACCACTTGCAGAAAAGGCTGTTGCTCTGCAACAAAAAGAAGAAGAAAAAGTAACGTTCGTACCAGATCGTTTTGAGAACACATACTTACGCTGGATGGAAAACATTCATGACTGGTGTATTTCTCGTCAATTATGGTGGGGACATCGCATCCCAGCTTGGTATCATAAAGAAACTGGTGAAGTATACGTAGGTACAGAAGCTCCAGCTGATATCGAAAACTGGAACCAAGATAACGACGTACTTGATACATGGTTTAGCTCAGCGTTATGGCCATTCTCAACACTTGGTTGGCCAAACGAAGATGATGAAGACTTCAAACGCTACTATTCAACAGATGCACTTGTAACAGGATATGATATCATCTTCTTCTGGGTATCTCGTATGATTTTCCAAGGTCTAGAGTTTACAGGAGAGCGTCCATTTAAAGACGTATTAATTCATGGTCTTGTTCGTGACGAGCAAGGACGTAAAATGAGTAAGTCTTTAGGTAATGGTATTGATCCAATGGAAGTTATCGAGAAGTACGGTGCAGATGCAATGCGCTTCTTCTTATCAACAGGAAGTGCACCAGGTCAAGATTTACGCTTTAGCATGGAGAAAGTAGAATCTACTTGGAACTTCATCAATAAAATTTGGAATGCATCTCGTTTCGTATTAATGAACATGGAAGGCATGCAATACGAAGATATTGATTTAACTGGTGAAAAATCAGTTGCAGATAAGTGGATTTTAACTCGTTTAAATGAAACAATTGAAAGTGTAACGCGTAACATGGATAAATATGAATTCGGTGAAGCTGGTCGTGCATTATACAACTTCATTTGGGATGATTTCTGTGACTGGTACATTGAAATGGCGAAGCTTCCGTTGTACGGCGAAGATGAAGCGGCGAAGAAAACAACTCGTTCTGTTTTAGCATATGTACTTGATCGAACGATACGCCTGTTACATCCGTTCATGCCATTCGTAACAGAAACAATTTGGCAGCACCTTCCTCATGAAGGCGAATCTATTACAGTAGCGGCTTGGCCGACAGTTCGCGAAGATTTACAAGATAAAGAAGCAGCGGCAGAAATGCACCTTCTAGTTGATATCATTCGCTCTGTTCGTAATATCCGTGCGGAAGTAAATACGCCAATGAGCAAAAAAGTTCAAATGCAAATTAAAGCAAAAGACGAAACAGTACTAGCACAGCTTACGAAAAACAGCTCTTACATTGAGCGTTTCTGTAATCCAAGTGAATTAATGATTAAGACGGATTTACAAGCACCAGAAAAAGCGATGACTGCAATCGTATCAGGTGCAGAGTTATTCTTACCGTTAGCTGATCTAATCAACCTTGATGAAGAAAAAGCACGTCTTGAAAAAGAACTTGAGAAGTTCGATAAAGAAGTAGAGCGTGTACAGAAGAAACTTTCTAATCAAGGATTCGTAGCAAAAGCTCCGGCGGCAGTTATTGAAGGAGAACGCGCGAAAGAGCAAGATTATCTAGAAAAACGCGAAGCAGTTCGCCAACGTCTAGCAGATCTGCAAAAATAAATTATTTTAAATAACGAACCACGGCAAAGATTGTCCCATTTGAGTATAATAGGGCTAAAGCAATCTTTTGCTTTGGTTCGTTTTTTGATGGAAAGGGGAATGGTATACGTGATACATACATATGAAGAAGCAATCGGCTGGATTCATAGCCGTTTAAAATTTGGTATAAAACCAGGGTTAGAGCGCATGGAGTGGATGTTAGAGGAACTTGGAAATCCGGAGCGTCATATAAAATGTGTTCATCTTGCGGGAACAAATGGAAAAGGTTCAACTCTCACATATATGCGCTATATGTTACAGGCGGCAGAGTACAAAGTAGGGACATTTACTTCTCCGTACATTGAAACATTTAATGAACGGATTAGTGTGAATGGTGTACCGATGGCAGATCAAGAAATTGCAGATCTTGTAAATGTGGTCAAACCTGTTGTGGAAAAGTTAGATGAAACAAATTTAGGGGAAGCGACAGAATTTGAAATTATTACTGTTATGGCGCTTTATTATTTTGCAAAGATGAATATGTGTGACATCGTTTTACTTGAGACAGGACTTGGAGGACGTTTCGATTCAACGAATGTCATTCACCCTGTGCTTACAATTATTACAAATATTGGCCATGATCATATGCATATTTTAGGAGATACGTTAGAAGCGATTGCATTTGAAAAGGCGGGAATAATAAAATCAGGTGTTCCTATTATAACTGGTGTGCAGCAAAACGAAGCGTTAGAAGTCATCCGTACAGCTGTCAATGAAAAACGTTCTAGCTTATATGAACTAGGAAATCAAATTCAAGTAGAACATCATTCTTTAGAGAAAGAAGGAGAACGGTTTACATTCTCTTCTCCATTCCGTACGTATGAAGGTCTTTTCATTTCTATGAAAGGCCAGCACCAAGTGCAAAATGCTGCGCTGGCACTTATGGCGATGTCATACTTAAACGTATATCAAGCATTTTTAATTGATGAAGAGCATATTCGAAAAGGATTAGCTGAAGCATATTGGATTGGGCGTTTTGAGCAACTTTCTACTCACCCGCATGTCATTATTGATGGAGCACACAATCCAGAAGGCATACATAGCCTTGTAGAAACGGTTCGTGCACACTACAGTGAAAAACGAATTATTATTTTATTTACAGCACTTGGAGACAAGCAACTGGATGAAATGGTTGGACAATTAGAAACAATTGCAGATGAAATGATTTTTACAACGTTCACGTTTGATCGTGCTATCTCTGCTGAGGCTCTTGCTGCCCATTCAAAGCGAGAATCAAAACATATTTTTGAAAATTGGCAGGAAGCGATTAGTAGGGCAATGGATTCTTTACAAGAAGAGGATGTTTTCTTGCTAACAGGTTCTCTTTATTTCATATCCGAAGCTCGTAAATATGTGGTTCAGAAAACTAGACAGAAATAGGCTGTCTAGTTTTTTTGTTCTACAAATAAAGACGCAAGCATACATATAAGATAACAATATAGGATAATTTGGCGAATCTCTTTGACAAGTATCTCGTTTTTTTTTGAAACGAGTATGATACGATGCTGGCAACGATAAGAAGTAAGGAGTGGGGGTATGGACAAACAATCGCGACCAATTTCAATTAAAGTGAATGGAACGGAAGCAAATTATATAGAGAAGAAAGAAGAGGAAACAAAAAAAGAAGAGTTTGATTGGATGCTCCCGGAGAATACGGTGACAAATAATGTTGTGTCGTTTCAAAAACATGCAGCATCTATACGTAAAGGAAAAAAAGGATTGAGTAATCGATTTATTTTCACGGTATCTACAGCGATTGTAATTGGGACAGGGTTTGGAATGGGAATGCTGCACTTACTAACGGGACAAGAAACAGTTCGCGAAACGACAGCCCCGGCAGCAAATGTTACAGAGAAAAATGAAACAAAAAAACCGACAAATGAGAAAACAGCACCAACTGCTTTAGCACCGCTGTCGATTTATTTTGTGCAGGGCGGAGTCTTTTCTTCGAAAGAAAAGGGACAGGCATCATTAAAGGAGTTACAAGAAAATGGAGTCACTGGAGCAATTATGCAGTCAGGGGATAAATATTTACTCGTTCTTGGGATGGCACATGATGAGCAATCTATTATGCAGCTAATTACGCAATATAAACAAAAAGATATATCAGTTGTGAAAAAGAAATGGGAGATTACAGATCAAGCGCTTTTAAAACAGGATCAAGAATATGGAGCGTTTTTGGAAAAGCTGCAATCGTTGTTTGGGAAACTATTGCAACAAACCGCTGCAATGCAGTCCGGGAACAAAATAAGTAAAGCACATATAGAACAGATTGAAACTGAATGGAAAGCAATAAAAAAAGAAGAGGCAGCATTAAAGCGGGATGATTTAAAAAAGTTGTTTACGTATGCATCAGTGACGGTGCAAACAATACAAGAAGAGAAACAAGATATGGAAACAATGACGAAATTACAGCAAGTGTTAGTAGATAGCTTTCTGTCTTATGAAAAAATAGTTTCACAAAAAAACAAAAACGTATAATAATGAGATGAGATTTAAATCACCATCAGCATGTGGGGGCTTTTTTCTATTACTTATTCGTACTGAGGAAAGGAAAAGCAAGGTTGTGCTTTTTCCTTTCTTTTGTATTTTTTTAAAAGAAAAATGATATTTTTAAAATTTGAGGAGAATCTATATATTTAGTATGGTTATGCTGTATCTTCCTGCTAATTTTAAAAATGAAAGGAGAACGTATGAAAAAACTTATTTTAGCGTCTGGTTCACCAAGACGTAAAGAATTACTTGAGATTGTGGATATGCCATTTGAGGTTGTAGTTAGTGATGTAGAAGAAACGATTGGAGCGTATTCATCACCGCATGATATCGTGATGTCACTTGCGTTGCAAAAAGCGTCTGCTGTAGCAAAGGATTACGAAGACTGCGTTGTGCTTGGTGCTGATACAATTGTTACTTTCGAGGCGCGTATTCTAGGGAAACCAGAGGATGAGAGTGAAGCGAAAGAAATGTTACAGTTCTTATCAGGAAAAACTCATGAGGTGTATACAGGAGTTGCTCTTATTTCAAAAGAAAAAACAGTGACATTTTATGAGCGTGCAGAAGTAACGTTTTGGGAATTAACTGAAGAAGAAATTCATGCATATGTGCAAACGAAAGAACCGCTTGATAAAGCAGGTAGCTATGGGATACAGGGAAAAGGTGCAATTTTTGTTCAGCATATACAAGGTGATTTTTATGCGATTGTTGGTTTGCCGATTGCACGTGTTGTGCGCGAGTTGAAACAATTTAATATGTAAAGGAGGCTGGAATATGAGCTGCATTCGTGATGTTGTGAAAGAAGATCAACCACGGGAGCGTTTATTGCTAGAAGGAGCAAGCAGCTTATCAAACACAGAACTTCTCGCTATATTACTTCGAACAGGTTCAAAAGAGGAGTCGGTTTTAACATTAGCAAACCGAATTTTGCATTACTTTGACGGATTACGAATGTTAAAAGATGCAACAATTGAAGAGATGACAAGCATTCATGGCGTTGGGGTGGCAAAAGCATCCCAACTTATTGCTGCTTTTGAACTTGGACGAAGAATGGTACGCTTAGAGTATCAAAATAGATATAGCATTCGTAATCCAGAAGATTGCGCACGTTATATGATGGAGGAGATGCGCTTTTTACAACAGGAACATTTTGTATGTTTATATTTAAATACGAAAAATCAAGTGATGCATCGACAAACAGTATTTATTGGAAGTTTGAATGCCTCGATCGTGCATCCGCGCGAGGTGTTCAAGGAAGCTTTTCGCCGCGCTGCTGCCTCTATTATCTGCCTTCATAATCATCCTTCCGGAGACCCCACGCCAAGCCGAGAAGATATTGAAGTCACGAAAAGACTTGTAGAATGCGGGAGAATTATTGGGATTGAAATTCTCGATCATATTATTATTGGTGACCATAAATTCGTTAGTTTAAAAGATAAAGGTCATATTTAAGACTATTTTTTTTCTTTATTTTGTTTTATAATGTGAGTTATGAGTTTTTTGTAGGCTTTCATCTACTCTATAACAGAGAACATGTAAAAACGTTATGTTTTATATAAATATAATAATATCGAAAGAAAAATGAGCAATTTGTCAAAAATAGAAAGGAAGATATAGAATATGTTTGGATTTGGTGGTTTTACTCGTGACCTTGGGATAGACTTAGGAACAGCGAATACGCTTGTATACGTAAAAGGGAAAGGTGTCGTTGTACGCGAGCCATCTGTTGTGGCATTGCAAACAGACACAAAGCAAATTGTTGCAGTTGGTAACGATGCAAAACAAATGATTGGTCGTACACCTGGAAATGTTGTGGCACTTCGTCCGATGAAAGACGGTGTTATCGCTGATTATGAAACAACAGCAATAATGATGAAATATTATATTCAACAAGCACAGAAATCAAATGGTTTCTTCTCTCGTAAGCCATATGTAATGGTATGTGTACCATCTGGTATTACAGCGGTTGAAAAACGTGCAGTAATCGATGCAACTCGTCAAGCAGGTGCACGCGATGCATACCCAATTGAAGAACCATTTGCAGCTGCAATTGGTGCGAATTTACCTGTTTGGGAACCAACTGGTAGTATGGTTGTAGATATCGGCGGTGGTACAACAGAAGTAGCGATTATCTCTCTTGGCGGTATTGTAACAAGCCAATCTGTTCGTGTTGCCGGTGATGAAATGGACGATGCAATTATTCAGTACATTAAGAAAAACTACAATTTAATGATCGGGGAACGAACTGCAGAAGCATTAAAATTAGAAATCGGTTCTGCTGGCGAGCCAGAAGGTGTTGAGCCAATGGATATTCGTGGTCGTGACTTAGTGACTGGATTACCAAAAACAGTATCGATTCGCCCAGAAGAAATTGCATCAGCGTTAAAAGATACTGTAGATGCAATTGTTGAGTCTGTAAAAAATACATTAGAAAAAACTCCGCCAGAATTAGCAGCGGATATTATGGATCGTGGTATTGTTTTAACAGGTGGCGGTGCATTGCTTCGTAATTTAGATAAAGTAATTAGCGAAGAAACAAATATGCCAGTTCTTGTTGCAGAAAATCCATTAGATTGCGTAGCAATTGGAACAGGTAAAGCATTAGATAACATCGACCTTTTCAAAAATGCTCGATAAAATCCATTATTTCAACATAAAAAATTAGTGAATTTAAGAGGGTGTGAACGTGCCACAGTTTTTCTTAAACAAAAGATTAATTGTTTTATTAGTTAGTATTATTCTTCTCGTGGCATTGATCGGAATCTCATTGAAAGAACGGAAAAATCTAACGTGGCCAGAGCAGTTTGTAAAGGATACCGTAGGAGTTGTAGAACGTGTATTTCAAAAGCCAGCGAATTATGTTGCCGGATTCTTTGAGAACGTAGAAGATGTAAAGCGCACGTATGAAGAAAATAAAGAATTAAAATCAAAATTGGACAAGTATGCAGAGCTGTCCGTAAAAGTAAAAGAATTAGAAAAAACAAATGAAGAACTTCGTGATATTCTTGGGAAAAAAGATACACTTAGTGATTTTAAACCGATTCAAGCAACTGTTATTGCTCGCAATCCAGATAAATGGAATGACTTAATCGGGATTGATAAAGGTGCACAACAAGGCATTCAAAAAGATGCGGCTGTTATTACATCAAAAGGTTTAATTGGAAAAGTAAAAAGTGTTTCACAGTTTACTTCAACAGTTGAGCTAATCAGCTCATTAAACCGAACAAATCGTATTTCAGCTGTTGTCCGAGGAGATAGTAATGTTTTCGGATTAATTGAAGGGTACGATAAAGAGAAGCAGCAGCTTGTTTTCACAAAAATCCCATCTGGTGTGAAAGTAGAGAAGGATCAAACAGTTGTAACTTCTGGTCTTGGTGGTGTGTTCCCAGATGGATTGGTTATTGGACAAATCGTTGAGGTAACAGCGGATGAGTACGGATTAACACAAACAGCTTATATCAAGCCTGCAGCAGACTTAAGTGATGTTAGCAATGTTATGGTTGCCAAACGGACTATGTCGACAGTAGATTTAGGGAAATAGGAGGGGGAAGAGATGGAGATTTTTAAAAAAGCGATTCTTCCTCTTCTACTTCTTTTCGTATTTGTATTGGAGAATATGTTTTCTACTATTGTTCCAACTAGTCTTTTTTGGAAGAATACAATTGTAGCACCGCATTTTTTAATGATTGTTTTATGCTTTATTGCAATTTACTTTAATTCTGTACATGGTATTTACTATGGACTATTATTTGGTTTTTTGTTTGATATCGTACATACAGAGTTAGTTGGTGTGTATATATTTGCTTATCCAATTTTAGTGTATCTTGTCTACCAGGCAATGCGAATTTTACAAGTGAACCTTTTTATCGTGTTCTTTATTGTATTAGCGAGCATTACTGCGCTAGAGTATTATGTGTATGGATTTTTGACGTTAATTGGTCGTGTTCATATGTCAGCGCATATCTTTTTCACAGATCGTCTTCTTCCGACGCTGTTGTTGAACGGAATTTTTTTACTGCTGTTTTGCTTCCCACTGCAACGATATCTTTTACGTCTTTCAGACGCTATGGAAGAAAAAGAAAAAAGGATTTTCTGATTTTATGTCGAATTAAATTCGGTGGGGTGAGCATTGGTGACAGAAAAAAAGCAACAAAATGTGACTATAAAAGGAACGAAAGATGGTTTAGTATTACATCTGGATGATTCCTGTTCATTTCGTGAATTGCTGCAAGAACTTGACGAAAAGCTTTCCACTCATTATTACGAGGGTGATGGACGCTCTTTAATTGAAGTACAGGTTAGGGTTGGAAATCGTTATGTAACAGAGGTCCAACAAGAAGAGTTGCGCACATTAATTCGTAATAAAAAGAATTTAGTCGTAGATTCTATTGAGAGTGATGTTGTAACGAAAGAACAAGCGGTGGCATGGAAAGAAGAAACAGAAATTGTTTCTGTTTCAAAAATTGTTCGCTCAGGTCAAATATTGCATGTAAAAGGCGATTTATTATTGATTGGAGATGTGAATCCAGGCGGTACGGTTATCGCTGGAGGAAATATTTTTATTATTGGAGCATTACGAGGAATTGCACATGCTGGATATTATGGGGATGCAGAAGCTGTTATAGCAGCTTCTGTTATGAATCCAATGCAGCTTCGGATTAGCGATGTGACAACGCGCGCTCCTGAGGAGAAAGAAGACGGGGCGGAAGGGGCAGAATGTGCCTACATTAATGAGAACAATCACATTGTTGTCGATCGCATTCAACTTCTCACTCATCTTAGACCTAATTTAACAAGGTTAGAAAGGGGAATTGTATAGCTGTGGGAGAGGCAATAGTTATTACATCTGGAAAAGGCGGAGTAGGTAAAACTACAACGTCTGCAAATATTGGTACAGCCTTGGCGTTATCTGGTAAAAAAATATGTTTAATCGATACAGATATCGGCTTGCGAAATTTAGACGTAGTAATGGGATTGGAAAACCGTATTGTATATGATCTTGTTGATGTTGTTGAAGGACGTTGTCGTTTACCTCAAGCTCTTATTCGAGATAAGCGCTTTGATGAACTTTATTTATTACCTGCAGCACAAACGAGTGACAAGTCGGCAGTAACACCCGAACAAATGGAAGAATTAATACAACAATTACGTCAAGATTATGATTACATATTAATTGATTGCCCAGCCGGTATTGAACAAGGTTTTAAAAACGCTGTGGCAGGTGCTGATAAAGCAATTGTTGTGACAACACCAGAAGTATCTTCAATGCGTGATGCTGATCGGATTATCGGACTATTGGAAAAAGAAGATATCGAGCCGCCTAAGTTAATTATCAATCGTGTCCGCAGTCATATGCTACATGAACAAGATATGTTGGATGTAGATGAAATTGTACGTACCTTGTCTATTGAATTACTTGGGATCGTTGAAGATGATGATGCGGTGATTCGAGCAACAAATACAGGAGAGCCTGTAGCATTGCAGCCGAGTGGAAAGGCATCCATTGCTTATCGAAATATCGCAAGACGTTTGCTTGGAGAAAATGTGCCATTGCAACCGCTTGAAAATGAAAAAAAATCAGTATTTACGAAAATGAAAAAATTCTTCGGAATACATTAAGAGCATTTCGCATATATGCGGAGTGCTTTTTTTTGTTTTAAGGATAGCTGCTCGTATACGCTCTGACCTTCTAGGAGAAAAGCATTCCCATGAATATCTTTCCCGGACAACTCATACATATGTACAAACTGATGGAAAGAGGAAGGGGTCAGGATGAGAAAAAAACGAGTAGAAGAAATTAAAAAGCGTATTGAGAAGAGAAAAGCGCAGCAGGAAAGAGAGGATGAAATGTTTTTATATGAAGAACAAGACTATACACCGCTTCTTGTTGAAGAAGGAGAAAAGACACATCCTATCTTCCGAAAGGAAATATTTCTCTTTAAGCTGCTGCTATCTGCTATTCTTGTTCTTGTCGTAGCCATCTTATTTAAAAACACAACAAATTCTTTTGAAGGCTCACGTACAGTTGTTAAACAAGTAATGAAAGAGGAATTTCAATTTGCATCTGTGTCGAAGTGGTATGAATCAAAGTTTGGAAAACCGCTATCTTTTTTACCTTCTAGTGAAAAGAAAACAACGCAGAAAGAAAAGAATTACGCTGTTCCTGCTTCAGGAAAAGTAACGCAAAGTTTTCAGGCAAACGGACAAGGTGTGTTTGTACAAACAGACGCGAATGCCGTTGTGGAATCAGTTAATGAGGGCATTGTTGTCTCGATTGGTCAAAAAGAGGAGTTTGGAAATACAGTTGAAATCCAACATGCAGATGGTACGGAATCTTGGTACGGAAATTTAGGAGAAACATCAGTTAAGCTATATGATTATGTAGCGAAAAAGCAAAAAGTTGGAACAGTTGCAAATGGGAAATTTTATTTTGCATTCAAAAAGAATGAAAAATTTATTGATCCAATTCAGGTGATTTCATTTGAATAAATATAGTGAGATTTTTTCAAAGATTACCATTCATCCGTTGTTTTGGGGAGTTATAGCAATTGCGGTTTTTACAGCTCGTTTTAAAGAGGTGCTTATTTTATTTTTCATTGTCTTTATTCATGAATTAGGTCATGCGATAGCAGCCGCTCATTTTAAATGGCGCATTAAACAAATTCAGCTCTTGCCATTTGGCGGGGTAGCTGAGCTTGATGAGCATGGGAATAAGCCGTTAAAAGAAGAAATGATCGTTATTATAGCAGGGCCTGTTCAACATGTATGGATGGTAGCGGCTGCCTATTTATTGTACACGGTAGGCTGGATGGGAGAAAACTTTTACAATTTTTTTCTGTGGAACAATATGACCATTTTATTTTTTAATTTATTACCGATTTGGCCTCTTGATGGAGGGAAAATTGTACTAAACGTATTATCGCATCGCTTTCCATTTTTACAAGCGCACAATATTATGATGAGAATTTCAATTGTATGTTTTAGTGCTATATTAGGGCTACAGCTCTTTTGGAATGGAAAGAATGCAATGATGTGGGCGTTACTTCTTTATTTAGCATTTTCTTTATTTCAAGAGTGGAAACAACGTCGTTATGCATTTATGCGTTTTTTATTGGAGAGGTATTACGGAAAGAAACGAGAAATTGCCAAGGTTACAGCAATTACAGTTCAAAGGGAAACGAGTTTGTATCACATTTTCACACAGTTTCGAAGGGGATATAAGCATTCAATTATTATAAATGGAGATCATAAAAATCAATACACGCTAGATGAAAATGAGTTGCTTTACGCATACTTTACAGAAAAAAGAACAACATCATCCGTAGAAGAGTTAATTGGTTAGTGTTGACGATAACACTAACCTTTAATATTGTATAAAAAAAGGATAAAAGAGAGGAATAGACTTTGAAGACGTTATACATAAATTACACCGGTTCGGAAAAGCGAGTTGCTGTTGAAGAAGAAAAAGAGATTGTAGAACTCTTATGGCAACGAAATGAACAAGAACAAATTGTTGGAAATATATATATTGGTCGCGTCATGCGAACAATCGCAGGGATGAACGCTGCTTTTGTCAATATTGGCTTGGAGAAGCATGCTTATTTGTCATATGAAAACGTGCCATCATCTATGCGAGTACATGAAGGGCAATCGCTTCTTGTACAAGTTGTGAAAGAGGCGATTGATACGAAAGGGCCAAAAATTACAGCAAACATAGAATTCACCGGAAAATATGTTGTATATATGCCCTATGACACGGTTTTTGCCGTTTCCCGGAAAATAAAAGATGAGAAAAAGAGAGAACAACTTCTTACGCTAGATAAAACAGGAGGATTTATTTTCCGTTCTGCGTGTGGAAAAGTAGAAATACAAGAAGTACAAGCGGAGATGCAACGCCTTCAATCTCAATTTGAACTTGTGAAAAAACAAGAACAACGAGGAAAGGCACCGCTTCTCGTGTATTCTCCATCTAGTTTTTTAGATCGAATCTTTCAAGAAATACCAGTAGATACGATTTCGCAAGTGATTGTAGATCAGCGCAGTATGATACAAGAATTAGAAGAAAAAATAGGTGCAGAAAAAGTTACTTTCTTTCATGAAAAGACGCCGTTATTTGCTCGCTATGGAATTGATCGTGAAATTGAAAAGGCATTGAAAAAAGTAGTGTGGCTTCCAAATGGAGCAAATTTACTCATTGAACAAATGGAAACGATGACGGTAATCGATGTAAACACTGGTAAATTTACCGGGAAACAAAATTTACAAGATACAGTACTGCGCACAAATGAAATAGCGGCAAAAGAAATTGCACGGCAGTTGCGACTTCGTGACATTGGCGGGATGATTTTAATTGATTTTATTAATATGAAGCGCCGTGAGGAAAAGGAAAAAATAAGAGAAATCGTAAAGTCACACTTAGAAAAAGACCATACTTATACAAGAGTATTAGGATTTACAGAGCTTGGTATCTTAGAAATAACAAGAAAACGAAAAAAACAATCGCTTCGTGATATGCTGTTAACAGATTGCAGAATGTGTCAAGGCAGCGGTTATATGTTATCGCATGAAACGGTAGCATATGAGTTAGAGCGAGAATTAATTGCTTATAATGGAACAGATGACGAAGCTGTTCTAATCGCTGCTCATCCGAATGTACAGCAAATCTTTTTTGAGAAAGAACTGCAGCGCAATATATCTTTTCAAATTTATTTTATTGATGATGAAGCAGCGCGTTACACGATTCAACGTTTTGGAACGAAGGAAGAGATACGCGCGCGGAAAAAATAGTTAGTATAAGATTCATTGACAATAGGCTGTGTTTCGTGATAACATCTCTATGTTATAGTTTATAGCACCTAAACTGCTATATACTACAACCGCGCAGGACAGGTTCCTAAAAGACATTGTATGTCTACCTCGTTTTGGCGAGTCTTAGTAATTATGAGGAGGTGCAATTATGTACGCAATTATCGAAACAGGTGGAAAACAAATTAAAGTTGAAGCTGGTCAAGCAATCTACGTAGAGAAATTAGACGTAGAAGCTGGTGAAACTGTTACTTTTGACAAAGTTCTTTTCGTTGGTGGCGAAACTGTTAAAGTTGGTAGCCCAGTTGTAGAAGGTGCAACGGTTACTGCGAAAGTTGAAAAACAAGGTCGCGCTAAGAAAATCATCGTTTTCAAATACAAAGCGAAAAAGAACAATCGTAAAAAACAAGGTCACCGTCAACCGTACACGAAATTAGTGATTGAAGCAATCAACGCTTAATTCGGGTTGTCATGATTAAAATTACGATTAACCGCACGAAATTAGGAAGTATCCAATCATTTAAAATGACCGGGCATGCGAACTTCGCTCCGCATGGACAAGATCTTGTCTGTGCTGCAACGACAGCGGTTGTGTTTGGTGCAATAAATGCAGTGGAATCACTTTGTAATGTGCAAGCAACTATTGAACTTGGAAAAGATGGTGGATTCTTGACGTATGAATTGCCTAGTGATTTAGATGATTCTACAAAAGAAAAAGCATGTTTTCTATTAGAGGGCATGGTTGTTTCGCTAAAAACGATCGAACTTGATTACGGAAAATATATCCGATTAATAGAAAAAGTGCAGGAGGTGTAACGTATGTTAAGATTAGATCTTCAGTTTTTCGCATCTAAGAAAGGTGTAGGTAGTACAAAGAACGGTCGTGACTCTCAGTCAAAACGTCTTGGTGCTAAACGTGCAGACGGTCAATTCGTTTCAGGTGGATCAATTCTTTACCGTCAACGCGGTACAAAAATTTATCCAGGTGTTAACGTTGGTCGTGGTGGCGATGACACATTATACGCAAAAGTTGACGGCGTAGTACGCTTTGAGCGTCTTGGTCGTGACCGCAAACAAGTGAGCGTATATCCTGTTGCTCAAGAAGCATAAGAAACTCACGGAAAACTCTAACCTGAGTGCAGGTTAGAGTTTTTCTATATTAAAGGGGTATATGAATGAAAGAAAAATGGACAATTATAGATGCGTTACGTCACTCAAGACATGATTGGCTTAATCGTATGCAGATGATTAAAGGAAATCTTTCGCTCGGAAGAGTGGAAGAAATTCATGGGCTCATCGATCGTTTTGTCCAAGAAGCGAGACAAGAATCGAATCTGATGGGGCTTTCTATGCCCAAGTTTTCAGAATGGATTTTAACATATAATTGGAAACAGCACCCGTGCTTGTTGGAGTACGAAGTATTAGGAGAAATACATAACTTATCGCATCTAGATGAAAGAGTATCTATATGGACGGCTCAATTTTTCCAAATGCTTGAGCATAGTTTAGACGTTTATGTTGAAAATTATGTTTGTATCACAGTTGAATGTGAAGGTGAGGATGCTCGTTTCTTTTTTGATTTTCGTGGCAAGCTAACCAATGTACAAGAGATACAAGAGTGGCTTGCTCATCAACATAATAAATGGTTTTCCATTTCTTATACAGTGCGAGATGAAGAAATCTCGGTTATATTACAACTACTAGAAAAAAGTGTGGTGAGATAATGTTTGTAGATCAGGTCAAGATATATGTAAAAGGCGGCGATGGCGGTAACGGAATGGTTGCGTATCGTCGTGAGAAATATGTTCCAAAAGGTGGCCCAGCAGGCGGTGACGGTGGTAAAGGTGCCGATGTTGTTTTCGTAGTAGACGAAGGATTACGTACATTAATGGATTTCCGCTATCAGCGTCATTTTAAAGCGGATCGCGGTCAACATGGAATGAGTAAAAGCCAGCACGGCCGTAAAGCAGATGATTTAATTGTAAAGGTTCCGCCGGGAACAGTTGTAAAAGATGTAGCTACTGGTCAAATTCTTGCGGATTTAGTAACGCATGAGCAATCAGCAGTTATCGCAAAAGGTGGCCGTGGTGGCCGTGGTAACTCACGTTTTGCGACGCCAACGAATCCAGCTCCGGAAATTGCTGAGAACGGCGAACCAGGTCAAGAACGTGAAGTAGTACTAGAATTGAAAGTGTTAGCTGATGTAGGTCTTGTTGGATTCCCAAGTGTCGGTAAATCAACATTATTATCGGTTGTATCATCAGCACGTCCAAAAATTGCTGAATATCACTTCACAACAATTGTTCCAAACCTTGGAGTAGTTGAGACAGGTGATGGACGCAGCTTTGTTATGGCAGACCTTCCAGGATTGATTGAAGGTGCGCACGCAGGTGTTGGGCTTGGACATCAATTTTTACGTCATATTGAGCGTACACGCGTTATCATTCATGTGATTGATATGTCTGGTTTAGAAGGACGCGATCCATATGAGGATTACGTAACAATTAATAATGAATTAAAAGAATACAATCTGCGTCTAACAGAGCGTCCACAAGTTGTTGTTGCAAACAAAATGGATATGCCAGATGCAGAAGAAAATTTACAAGCGTTCAAAGAAAAAGTGGGCGATGAAGTGAAAATCTTCCCAATTTCTGCAGTAACGCGTCAAGGTGTTCGTGATTTACTATTTGAAGTAGCAAATCTTATCGAAACAACACCAGAATTCCCAATACACGAAGTTGTAGATGAATCTGATGCAAGTGTAATGTACAAATTTGAGGGTGAAGGCTCTAAATTTGAAATTACACGCGAAAGCGATGGTACATTTGTGATTTCTGGTTATGATATTGAGAAAACATTCAAGATGACAGACTTCTCTCGTGATGAGTCTGTACGTAGATTCGCCCGTCAAATGCGTGGTATGGGTATTGATGAAGCGCTGCGTCAACGCGGTGCAAAAGACGGCGATATTGTAAAAATTCTTGAATATGAATTTGAATTTATCGATTAAGGACTGCCGAAATTCGGCGGTCTTTTTTTGTGCCGAAATAAAAAATTCTTCTCAAATGGGAATTTACCCTTATAATGGAAAAAGGGTAGGTGTAGGGCAAATAGCAATGGTGTCTACATGTACTTCTTATAAGGGAGTGGGAATGATATGTATAAAATATTGATTGTAGAAGACGATTTGAAAATTGGTGATATTTTAGAAGGGCACCTTGATAAATATGGTTATCAGTCATTTCGTGTACAAGATTTTCGGTATATAAAAGATGAATTTGCAAAGGTGAA
Source organism: Bacillus sp. JJ864 (assembly GCF_036963045.1). NCBI lineage: Bacteria > Bacillati > Bacillota > Bacilli > Caryophanales > Bacillaceae > Bacillus > Bacillus sp. JJ864. The sequence continues at coordinate 39,173 of NZ_JBALLY010000131.1, forward strand.
CCCGCATTTAGTTTTACTTGATATTAATTTACCGTATTTTGATGGATTCTATTGGTGCCGTCAAATTCGTACTGTTTCCAACGCGCCGATTATTTTTGTATCTGCACGTACAGGAGAGATGGATCAAGTAATGGCGATTGAAAATGGCGGTGATGATTACATTACGAAGCCGTTTCATTTAGATATTGTTATGGCAAAAGTAAAAAGTGCGCTGCGCCGTGTGTATGGTGAATATGCTTCAGGGGCAGAAAATGATTATTTTGGCGTGAATGGATTGCTTTTATATCAAGCGCAGCACATGGTAGAGTGGCAAGGAAAGCAAGTAGAACTTACCAAAAATGAGTACTATTTATTAGAGTGCTTAATGAAGCAAGCGGATCAATATGTAACGAGAGAAGAGTTACTAGAAGCATTATGGGATGAGGTTGCTTTTGTTGATGATAATACATTAACCGTAAATGTAAAGCGTGTCCGTAAAAAGTTAGAAGAGATAGGAATTACGGATGCCATTGTTACGAAGCGGAGCTATGGATATGCGCTCTTAACGAATTGGGTGAACGAACATGAATCTTAAAAAATATGTGATGGACCGCACCACATTACTTATTTCTTACGTGATGAGTATCGTTCTATTCGGTCTTGTCTTGCAACTGCAATCTTTTTTACAAAAGCAATCTATAAATTGGAGTACATGGCTATATGGATTTTTATTATCAATCGTCGTTTTTGCTTTCTTTCTGATGCATGATTATCGGAAAAGACGAGCCTTTTTACAAAAGGTAGAACATTATATTGCAGAGGGACAGGAGTTGCATCATTCTTTATCTGTCAGTTCATCTTATACATACGAACAAGAAGCAATTGTGGAAGCTTTTTCGCTCTTAAGACAACAATATATGAATGAAATCCATGAACAACAGGTAAAAGGAGAACAGCAAACGATCTTTATGAATCAGTGGATTCACCAAATGAAGACGCCTGTATCTGTCATTGAATTATTGCTGCAAAAACTTGGACAAACGCACCGCGAAGCAAGAGATACGATTGAAAGTATTCGGGAAGAAAATAATCGTATTTTACATGGATTAGATTTAGCATTGCACATGGCACGCCTAGAACAGTTTGGGAAAGATTATAAAATAGAAGAAGTCAATGTCGTGAATATTGTTCGTGACAGTATTAATCAACATAAAAAAACATTCATCCAATATGCTGTATATCCGAAAGTTCTGTTTGAGAAAGAACAGTACGTGGTAGCTTCGGATCAAAAATGGCTCAGTATTGCAATTAATCAAATTGTGATGAATGCCTTGAAGTATACAAGAATTACAGAGAAAGAGAAAAAAGAGATTACATTTCAAATCGAAGAAACAGAAAGTGTTATTGCATTGCATATTCATGACAACGGAATAGGGATTCCAAAGCAAGATATAAAGCGAATTTTTGAACCATTTTTTACAGGAGTCAATGGACGAAAAACGAGAGAAGCGACAGGGATGGGTTTATATATTACAAAGCAAATTTGTGATCATCTTAGCCATGGTATTTCTGTACAATCAACAGAGAAAGAAGGAACAACGTTTACGTTCCAATTCTCAAAAGATAAAGGATATCATCAAATGATGAGGAAAATGACAAAATTGTAAGATAACAAACCGTTTTGTAAGGGAAATCACTCGTTACTTTCTCTCATTTTTTCTATAGTAAGAGTAAGAAGAAAACATATAGGGGGATTTGAAATGAGTGTTCTTGAAGTAAAAGGTTTGACAAAGGTGTATCAATCAAAAGGATCGGTAACAACGACAGCGCTAAATAATATTAACTTTAAAATTGAAGAAGGTGAATTTGTCGGCATTATGGGACCATCAGGGAGCGGAAAAACAACGCTTTTAAATTTATTAGCAACCATTGACAAGCCGACATCAGGTCACGTTTATATGAACGACGAAGAAATTAGTCAAATGCGTGCTGCTAAACTTGCAGCATTTCGTCGTACACATTTAGGATTTATTTTCCAAGATTTTAACTTACTTGATACATTATCCATTAAGGAAAATATCATTTTGCCACTTGTAATGGCAAATCGTCCTGTGAAAGAAATTGATGCAAAAGTATTAGAAATTGCAAAGTTTCTAAACATAGAGGGAATTTTACATAAAAAAGTATACGAAGTATCAGGCGGTCAGCAGCAGCGTGCGGCAGCAGCACGTGCTATTATCCATCAGCCAACTTTAATCTTAGCTGACGAACCGACAGGAAACTTAGACTCCAAATCAGCAAAATCATTGATGGGTGCCCTGCAGGAACTTCATGAAGAGAAAAAAGTGACGATTGCGATGGTAACGCATGATCCCGTTGCGGCCAGTTATTGTGAACGTATTTTATTTATTCGTGACGGTGAAATTTTCTCAGAGATTCATAAAGGAGAAACAAAACAAGCCTTTTTCCAAGAAATATTAGACGTACTTGCGATGCTAGGGGGAGAATACCATGAACTTTCGCCAGCTCGCGTTTAATAATGTCAAAGGAAATTGGCGTAATTATAAAGCGTTTATAATTAGTAGCTGTTTATCGATTTTTGTGTTCTTTATGTATGCTTCGTTTATTTATCATCCAGATGTCGTGAATGGTAATGTTAGTGAGAAAATGCGTGTTGAAAAAGGATTAGAGACATGTAATTATATTGTTATTTTATTTTCAGCGTTATTCATTTTATACTCGAACTCCATCTTTTTACGGGCTCGTAAAAAAGAGCTAGGGTTGTTTACTCTAATTGGTGCGACAAAAGGACAGTTAGGAAGAATGATCATGCGAGAGCAAATGATTCTTGGCTGCATTTCAATTGTCGGTGGAATTGCCCTCGGTATGCTCGGTTTACCACTCTTTTTTAAAGCAGTAAGTGCTGTAGTTGGAATTGAAAAAGCATTGCCATTTGTATGGAATGGAAAAGCAATCGCAATTACTGCCGGTGTATATTTCGTTCTCTTTTTCGTTTTATCGCTATTTGGATTATGGACGATATGGAGATTGCAAATTATTGATTTACTTCGCGACGCAAGAAAACAAAGAGTTGAGCCGTTTTCGTTTAGATGGCTATTTTTAGCTGGATTACTAAGTATTATCGTTGCTTACGTTCTTTGCTTTCAAGTAACATTCATGAACCTTACGGTGTACTTCCTTCCAATTGTTGGTTTGACAATTGTCGGAACATATTTTTTATTCACACAAGGAAGTGTTGTTCTATTAAAAGCATTGCAAAAAAGAAAGTCGCTTTTTTATAAGCAGCCGAATTTGTTTGTTATTAGTAATCTCGTTTATAAGATGAAAGATAACGCACGTTTTCTATTTGTTGTTTCAATCATCACAGCAATTGTTGCCTCGGCAATGGGGACGTTATACGTCTTCTTTGAGGATATGAGTGCAAAAGTAGTACAGCATTCTCCGCATGCTATTTCCATTCAAGAAAAAGGGGTCAACTCTCATGAAGTGGTGAAAGAAGAAACATTGCAATCACTGCTTAAAAAACATAATTTTGAACAGGCGAGAAAAGTAACTGTAACAGAAATACCAGGAAAATTTCATATGAAAGTGATGAACGAAGACCGAGAATTTGATTTAAGAATTATCTCTGAGCGAGAGTTTAATGCAGAAGCGCGAAAGCAACAGGAAGCGGAGATTCATAATAAGCAGGGAACTGGCACAATGGTTGTGTTGGATATGATGAATGAACTCATGAAATTTGATGCAACGAAGCCTTTTACATTTAAAGTACAAAATCAATCGTATGAGCTGAAGTTAAGTAAGCCATATACAAAAGCGATATTTAATACTAGTAATTTATTAGTTGTAAATGAGCAAGACTACGCCAAGTATGCAGCTGCTGTCCCAGATACAGAAAAGATGATGTATTACGGTTATGATATTCAGAACTGGAAAGATACGGAGGCTCTCGTGAAGGAATTGAAAGGTCATATCGCCGATGATAAAAAAGCGAATTTTGATAATTCTATTCTTGTTTATCAAAGTGTAAAAGAAAACGGTGCGATTACGATGTTTATCGGCTTCTTCATAACAATACTGTTCTTCTTCTTTGCTTGCAGCATGACATACTTTAAGTGGTTTAATGATAAAGAACAAGACCGTATTCAGTTCCATTCATTAAAACGAATTGGTATGACGGATCAAGAAATTCGTAAAATTGCAGTTCGGCAAATGGGAGCAATTTTCTTCATTCCTATCTTGATAGGTGTTTTACATAGTGGATTTGCATTATATACGTTAGGGAACATGCTGTATTTAGACTTATGGAAGTCAGGAGCGGTTATTATTACAGCATACGTACTAGCATCAGCATTATATTTTGCAATTGCACAAAGAGGGTATTTAAAGCACATAAAAAGCTAGGACTTCCTAGCTTTTTATGTGTGTAACGGGTTTTAGGAGGGAGAAAGGTGAAGTTTTATCAACTTACTTTTCAAAATGTTAGAGGGAATTGGCACAACTACAAAATATTTTTCTTAAGTAGTTGTTTCTCAGTTTTTGCTTTTTTTATGTATACATCCATTATTATGCATCCTAACATGAGAATGGATAATCTGTATGAGGGGATACAGGCAGGCCTAATTGTATGCGATGTAATTGTAATTGCTTTCTCAATTATATTTATTCTGTATTCTAGGGTTCTTGCGCTAATTTGG